>JAGXTL010000105.1 GCA_018333635.1 Dethiobacter sp. | reverse complement strand
CCCGCAAGGGCGGGGTGGTTGCATACCTCTGTAGAAATTCACAGAACAAAAAGCTTAAAAAATACGGAAATTTTAGCGAAGGGAACCACCCCGGTGCTTCGCACCACCCCTCCAAGGGAGGGGAATTTTAAGATTTCGCTTTGAAGCACGCCTTTGCGAGGCTTTTTTTGTTTTTCCTGTGTCTCCCTCTGGATGTCATTATTGCCTGTATATGAGAAGTAGGGCTACGAAGACTAATAGTGATAATTGTTTTGCGGTGGAAAGGAGTTTTTTGTTAATGCAAGACTGTTTTCAGCTTAACGAGAAAGATAAACGCTTTATTCGCTTGAGAAAGTCGATAAAGCAATTGAAAGAGCAGCGCGGGGCGCTGATTGCAGTGCTGCATCAAGCGCAGGAGATTTACGGGTTTTTGCCGGAAAAATTACAGGAGCATATTGCGGAAGAATTAACAGTGCCGCTGAGCGAGGTGTGCGGTGTAGTCAGTTTTTACTCATATTTCAGCATGAAACCCCGCGGGAAATATCTTATTCGCGTCTGTTTAGGGACTGCTTGCTATGTGAAGGGCGCGGGAGAGATTTTTGCCGAACTGTCAGAGCGCCTAAAAATCAGCATCGGTGAAACAAGCGCAGATGGGAAGTTTACTTTGGAGGCATCCCGTTGTATCGGCGCATGCGGTTTGGCGCCTGTTTTGTCAATAAATGATGAGATTCACGGCAGACTGACTACGGCTGACACAGTCAAATTGCTGGAAGCATACCGCCAAAGGAGGAGTGGCGATGCATAAACAAGAGGCCAGGAAAAGTCATGCTAAAATTAAGAGCATTAATGACTTGGCTAAAATTAAAGAGAGCTACAAAGAGTTATTGTCGATGCGAATGGCTGGTCAACAATACGGCAAAATATTTGCAAGTAAGCGATCTGCTTTGGCAAAAAAAGGGGTCACACATCAGCTGCTTATTTGCCGTGGAACAGGTTGTGATTCATCTGATAGCAAAGGGATCCGGGACGCTCTAAAAAAAGAGTTGCAACAGGCGGGCAGGTCAGAGAGTGTGGCAGTAGTTGAAACAGGGTGTTTCGGCTTTTGTCGCTTGGGTCCCATAGTAGTAGTTTACCCGGGCGGAACGTTTTACTGCCGGCTGCAAAAAAATGACTTGCGTGAAATTGTGGATGAACATATTTGCGGCGGCAAGGTGATTAAAAGGCTTCTTTATCACGACCCCGAAACGTATGAGCCGCACAGGCAGGCGGAAGATATTGATTTTTTTAAGTATCAAGAAAGAATAGTCCTGCAAAATTGCGGCTTAATCAATCCGCTTGTGATTGAAGAATATATCGCGAGAGACGGGTATTTGGCGCTTGCCAACGCCCTCAATAGTCAGCGTGCAGAAATTATCGAAGCAGTTTCACAATCGGGGTTGCGCGGGCGTGGTGGAGGCGGCTACCCAACCGGGCGCAAATGGAAATTTGCCCATGATGCAGTTGGAGAGGAAAAATATGTGGTCTGCAACGCGGACGAGGGAGATCCTGGCGCCTTTATGGACAGGAGTATTTTAGAGGGTGATCCCCATTCGGTGCTGGAAGCAATGGCCATAGCCGGTTTTGCCATCGGCGCGCGGCAGGGCTTTATCTATGTGAGGGCCGAGTATCCTATTGCTATTGAGCGGTTGCAAGTCGCTATTTCACAAGCAACCGAGCTTGGTCTGCTTGGTAAAAATATTTTCGGAAAATCTTTTGAGTTTAATATTGAGCTTCGTCTTGGAGCAGGAGCCTTTGTTTGTGGGGAAGAGACAGCGCTTTTGCGTTCCGTCGCGGGGTTCCGCGGCGAACCACGGACACGACCGCCTTTCCCAGCCATCAGCGGACTTTGGGAGCGTCCTACTTTGGTTAATAATGTGGAGACGCTGGCCAATATCCCGCAAATTCTTCTCAAAGGACCACGCTGGTATGCAGCTAAGGGTACGGAGAAGAGCAGAGGGACAAAAGTGTTTGCCATTGCCGGAAAAATTGCGAATACAGGGTTAATCGAAGTATCCATGGGGACTACGCTGCGGGAAGTGATTTTTCAGGTAGGCGGCGGCATCCCGAATGGCAAAAAGTTTAAAGCTGTGCAAACAGGCGGTCCTTCCGGCGGTTGTTTGCCGGAAAGAATGTTGGATATACCTATCGACTATGAAACGTTGTTGGCAGCCGGATCCATGATGGGTTCGGGCGGTTTGATTATTTTAGATGAAGACGATTGTATGGTGAATATTGCCCAGTTTTATCTAGAGTTTACACTTGATGAATCTTGCGGTAAATGTCCGCCTTGTCGAATCGGCAATAAACGGTTGCTCGAAATGCTTACTAAAATCACGGCGGGAAAAGCTGCCGAAAAAGATTTAGCACTATTGGCAGAGCTTTGTACTCAAATTAAAGCAGCATCGTTATGCGGGCTTGGCCAGTCCTCACCGAATCCGGTTTTGAGCACGCTGCATTATTTCCGTGAAGAATATCTGGCACATATAGTTGATAAGCAATGTCCCGCAGGCGTGTGCAAGGAATTATTGTCTTATGGCATAGACCAGGAAAAATGCCGTCAATGCGGTTTGTGCAAGAAAGTATGTCCTGTTTCGGCTATCAGCGGCAATGCGAAAGCGATTCACAAAATTGACGCACAAGTCTGTGTTAAGTGCGGGGAATGCGCGAAAAAATGTAAATTTGACGCTATTTCCCGTAGAAGGAGTTAAATGATGAATAAAACTGGTTATAGCAGAAAATCTGTAAAGCCTGTCGTGTCACTGACTATTGACGGGCAAAATGTTCAGGCTGTCCAGGGAAGCACGGTGTTGGAGTCAGCTCGAAAAAGCGGAGTCAATATTCCTTCGCTTTGTTATCTGCGCGAAGTTAATATTGTCGGCGCTTGTCGTATCTGTGTTGTGGAGATTAATAATTTGCCAACACTGCAGGCAGCCTGCGTTTTTCCTGTGAGCGAGGGGCTGGTTGTTCGCACCAACACAAAGAAAATTCAAGACGCGAGACGAGCTGTGCTGGAACTGTTATTGTCCAACCACCCAAACGATTGCTTCTCCTGCAGCCGCAACCTAAACTGTGAGTTGCAGGCACTGGCGCATGAGCTAAATATCAGGGAAATCCGCTTTACAGGCGACAAGACGAGTATCCCAATGGATACTGATTCGGCAGCGATTGAGCGTGAGCCTGAAAAGTGTATTCTTTGTTATCGGTGCGTCAGTATTTGCAGTAAGATTGTCACGGCAAATGTTTACACCATGTTGAACAGAGGTTTTAAGGCGTTTGCCGCGCCTGCCTTTAATCGGAGTCTGGCTGATGTAAGCTGCACCACCTGCGGGCAATGCGTGACAGTCTGTCCTACTGCGGCGTTGCGGGAAAAGGACCAAACAGCTGCGGTATGGGCTGCGCTTGCAGATCCGGATCTTCATGTGTTGGTACAGACAGCTCCCAGCATCCGGGTCACCATCGGCGAAGAATTTGGTATGGCGTATGGCACTGTGATGACAGGGCAGATGGTAGCCGCACTGCGTAAGTTGGGCTTTGATAAAGTATTTGACACCGATTTCACTGCTGATATGACAATCGTGGAAGAAGGGTATGAATTTCTGGAGAAACTACAGCACAACGGTCCTTGGCCGCATCTTAGCTCTTGCAGCCCCGGTTGGATAAAATTTTGCGAGCATTTTTATCCTGAGTTTTTGAGCAATATCTCGACTGTAAAATCACCGATGTCTATGTTCGGCGCATTGGCGAAAACATTTCATGCCGAAGCGTTAGGGATAGCTCCGGAAAAGATTTTTGTGGTGGGAATTATGCCATGTACGGCAAAAAAATATGAGGCAGCGCGTCCGGAACTGAGCGACAGCGGAATGAGAGACGTGGATGTAGTGCTAACGACGCGGGAGTTTGCCAGAATGATTCGTCAGGCAGGCCTGGATTTTGTGCATTTAGCGGAGGAAGATTTTGATACGCCGTTAGGTGTGTCAAGCGGGGCCGGCACTATTTTCGGTGCCACCGGCGGCGTGGCGGAAGCGGCTATCCGCACGATTTATGAGCACCTTACCGGCGAGGAGTTGCGGCAGCCGGATTTTGTTCAGGCACTGCGGGGGATGGACGGAGTAAAGGTGGCAAACATTAAGATATTGGACAAAAAAATAAAGCTGGCGATTGCCCACGGAACCGGCAACGCCAGGCTGCTCCTTGATAAAATTAAAAAAGGCGAAGAAATGTATCATTTTATTGAAATAATGGGCTGTCCCGGCGGGTGCGTGGGGGGAGGAGGGCAGCCTATTCTTGCTAAAAAACAGCGTTGGGAGAAAGACCGGGACTACCGGATGGACAGGGCAGATGCGCTTTACCGGATTGACGAGCAAAAGACGTTGCGCAGAGCTCACCAAAACCCGGCGGTCTGGGAAATCTACCGTCAGTACCTGGACCATCCCTTAAGTGAAAAAGCGAAAAAGCTACTGCACACAAATTATTTCCGGCGCGGCAAATTTTGAGGTGGTTCGCGTTAGCCTTTGCCTTCAATGCCGGCTTCGCGTTGCCCTCACCCTAACCCTCTCCCGGGGGGAGAGGGCAATTGCTGGTCTTGGAGAGGAGATATGTTGGGAAGGGGGATTTTTAGAGAAGTATTAGCTTATTTTGGTGCCTAAAAAGAAGTGTTTATTTTAGGCACAGTTGACAGGCCTTTTGCCAGGTCTTCCTCGGTGTATTGATAGTCCTCAATTTTGCCGGAAAGATAGGCGTCATAGGCGGTAAGGTCAAAATGGCCATGACCGCTTAGACAAAAGAGAATCGTTTTATCTTCGCCTGCGGACTTGCACTCCATGGCGGCATCAATGGCACCGCGAATCGCATGTGCTGATTCGGGAGCAGGCAGAATCCCTTCAGTCCGGGCAAAAAGCATGGCGGCCTCAAAAACCCCTTTTTGCACAGGCGCCTGGGCTTCTATAATTCCTTCGTGATATAATTGGCTGACTAAAGGCGAGTCACCGTGATAGCGCAAGCCACCGGCGTGGATGCCCGGCGGGATGAAATCATGTCCAAGGGTATACATCTTAACCAGTGGGGTAAGTGCGGCGGTGTCGCCGTAATCATAGGTGTATTTGCCTCTTGTCAGCGTCGGACAGGCGGCCGGTTCGATTGCGATGACACGCATTTCCTTGCCATGAATCTTGTCATAGAGGAAGGGGAAGCTGAGTCCGGCAAAATTGGAACCGCCGCCGCAGCAACCGATGATAAAGTCGGGATATTCCCCGACAGACGCCAGTTGCTCTTTTGCTTCCAAACCGATGACTGTCTGGTGCAGCAGGACATGATTTAGGACGCTGCCTAAAGCGTAATTAGTATCGGCTCTGGAAGCGGCGTCTTCCACTGCCTCAGAGATGGCAATACCCAGACTGCCGGGAGAATCGGGGTTGTCTGCCAGGATTTTTCGGCCGGCATTAGTCAGTTGGCTGGGGCTGGGAATTACACTGGCTCCCCACACCTCCATGAGAGAGCGGCGGTACGGTTTCTGGGCAAATGATATTTTTACCATATAGATCATGCATTCCAGGCCAAAGTAGCTGCAGGCCAGCGAGAGCGCAGTGCCCCATTGGCCTGCGCCAGTTTCTGTAGCCAATCTCTTAATCCCGTCCTGTTTATTGTAGAACGCCTGGGGGATGGCTGTGTTTGTTTTATGGCTGCCGGCGGGGCTTACCCCTTCGTATTTATAGTAAATCCGGGCCGGTGTGCCCAGAGCCTGTTCGAGACGGTGGGCGCGAAAGAGAGGAGAAGGACGCCACAAACGGTAGATCTCCCTGACTTCTTCGGGGATTTCTACCCAACGTTTGTCAGTAACTTCTTGTTCAATGATTGCCGTGGGGAAAATGGCGGCAAGGTCGGAGCCTATCAACGGTTTTTGGCTGCCGGGGTGCAAGGGCGGTGCCGGGGGATTTGGCATATCTGCCATAATATTATACCAGGCCTTGGGGATATGTTCTTCGCCAAGCAGTATTTTTGTCTGCTTCATCCTCTTCTCCTCCTCTTTAGATTGACAAAGGGTCGCGGCTTCTTTGCCACTCTGAAACTTATCATAAATTTATCGAATTAACGTCTAAAAGTCAAGGAAAGAAGGAGGATTGCTTTTTTTGTCGAAGCTAAGTTCAAAAAGTCTGGGAGGTTAAAAATGTTGCCACGGGAAATGGTCTTGATTCTGGATTTCGGCGGCCAGTATACTCAGTTGATTGCTCGCCGGATTCGGGAGCTAAATGTTTATTGTGAAATTCTGCCTTATACCGCCACGCTGGAACAGGTAGCGGCTTTGAACCCTAAAGCGTTAGTTTTTTCCGGCGGAGCGTTTAGTGTCTATGGTGAAGGAGCGCCGGCTGTCGATCGGCGGCTCTATCAGCAGGGCATGCCGATTTTAGGCATTTGTTACGGCATGCAGTTATTAGCTAAAGACCTGGGCGGTGTAGTCCGGGCTGCTGATCGTCGGGAGTATGGCAAAACGGAGCTGACAGTACTGGCTAACGGAGACCTTTTTGCCGGACTGGGCAAAGAAGAAGATGTCTGGATGAGTCATAGCGATTTTGTGGAGGAGGCGCCGCCTGGTTTTACTGTAACTGCCGTTACCGCTAATACGCCGGTGGCCGCCATGGCAGATAGTCAGCAGCGTTTTTACGCAGTTCAGTTCCATCCCGAGGTGATCCATACACCGCATGGGATGGAGATGCTGAAAAATTTTCTCTTTTCTGTGGTGGGGTTTTCCGCAGATTGGAGCATGGGCTCATTTATTGAAGCTACAGTGCGGCAAATCAGGGAAACGGTGGGCGAAGATGAGCGGGTTGTCTGCGGCCTGTCCGGTGGCGTAGACTCGTCTGTGGCGGCAGTGCTCGTCCATAAAGCCATCGGCGACCGTCTGACCTGTATTTTTGTTGACCATGGCCTGTTAAGAAAAGATGAGGCAGAACAGGTGATGGCGACTTTTGCCGAACAGTTTAACATGAAAGTGGTTAAAGTAGATGCTGCAGAAGAATTTTTGACTAAGCTTGCCGGGATAACCGATCCGGAGAAAAAGCGTAAAATTATCGGAAATGAGTTTATCCGTGTCTTTGAGCGGGAAGCGGCGAAAATTGCTCAGGTTGATTATCTGGTGCAGGGAACACTTTATACTGATGTAATTGAAAGCGGTACGGCCACCGCCGCAGTCATTAAGTCTCACCATAATGTGGGCGGTTTGCCGGCGGATATGAAATTTAAACTGATTGAGCCGTTAAACCATCTCTTTAAAGATGAAGTGCGCCAAGTCGGGGAAGAATTAGGAATGTCGTCAGATGTTGTCTGGCGCCACCCTTTCCCCGGCCCGGGTTTGGCCATTCGTGTGCTCGGGGAAGTAACCAGGGAGAAAATTGCTATTTTGCAGGCGGCAGATGCCATTGTGATTGAGGAAATCAAAAAGGCGGGGCTTTACCGGGAAATCTGGCAAGCTTTTGCGGTGCTGCCTGACCTGCGTTCCGTGGGAGTAATGGGTGATTGCAGAACTTATGCTTACACCATAGCGCTGCGTGCCGTTACCAGCCAAGATGGGATGACTGCAGACTGGTATCGCTTTCCCTTAGATGTGCTGGCGCGTATTTCTAACAGGGTAGTCAATGAGGTGCCTCATGTAAATCGCATGGTCTACGATATTACTTCTAAACCGCCCTCCACCATCGAGTGGGAATAGCAGACAAAAGCCCTGAGACTAAAGATACTCCTTAGTTTCAGGGTGTTCTTTTTGCAGGCAATACTAAAGTGTATTGCTATTTGGAATAAGCTCGAAGGGTCGTTTTCGTATTCCCATCACTGTTGTAGGTAAGCGTTTCTCCCTGGCTTGTGTAGCAGTCCTGGTCGGATAAAGCCTTTAAAGTCGTTGACACACTGGGAGCAGCTTGATAAGATTAAGGCGCAAAGCATAGCCGGTAAAGGTGGTGCCTTAAGTGAATAATTTTAGTAAGGGCGTTTTGTATTGGGTCGAGATAGCCGATTACGACTTGGAAACTGCTGAGGCAATGTTGATAACAAAAAGGTACCTGTATGTGGGATTTATGTGCCATCAAGCCATTGAAAAGCTCCTCAAAGCGTGCTATGTAAATGCGCTAAAAGAAATAGCGCCATATACTCACAACTTGGCTCGACTGGCAATTCAGGCTAAAATTTATGATAGGCTAAATGACGAACAAAAGGATTTATTCGATACACTGGAGCCCCTGAACATTGAGGCGCGCTATCCAACTAAGAAAGAAACGGTACTTAAGTCCTTGAATGAGGAAAAATGCGCGGAATTGATTAATAAGACTAAGGAGCTATCGCAATGGATAAAGACTCAGTTATCGCTTTAGCCAGGCAATATTCTGAGCTCGTTAGCAAGCATTTACCTGTGAAACAGGTTGTGCTGTATGGCTCATATGCAAATGGGGCAGCAGGCCCGGATTCAGACATAGATATTGCCGTAATTGTTGAAAAGTTAGAGGAAGATTATTTAGACACACATGCCAGGTTATTTAAGTTGCGTCGCTCAATTGATTTCCGCATAGAGCCCGTCTTAATCGAACTGGGGGAGGATAAAAGCGGCTTCCTCAGGGATATTCTGGACAAGGGTTACGTGTTATTTTCAAACAGTTAACCAACCCAGGAATTGTTGTGATCTGAAGTTTCTTTCTGTATCTTTAGTAATGGGAGAATCGTCCAAAATAAGTATAACGCCAGCCCCTCTGGCGTTAATTTTTTTATAAAAATATAGGAATAAGCCCGGAGGGTCGTTTTTATGTTTTCATCACAGTTGTCGGCAAACGTCCCCTCCGCAAAATATCATAGCACCGGACCCCGGCCGCAAATTTTATTGAAAAATCCAAAAATATAGCAGGAGTTTTTTTTT
>JAGXTL010000117.1 GCA_018333635.1 Dethiobacter sp. | reverse complement strand
GAAACCTTTTGCCGAAGGTGCGCAGCCTGTCGGGCGGGCGGGTTTGAAACCCGCCCCTACAATGGTTTTGATGAATGAATTTTTGCCGAAGGTGCGACAACCTGTCGGGCGGGTTTGAAACCCGCCCCTACTTGTCAAGCTTTGCTTCGCTCTGTATAATGAAGATTAAAATGGAGAGAAGAGGCAGAAAAGGGGCATGCTAGCGATGGGAGGTGCGATTTCATGGAACAAATCGGCCAGGTTGTAAAAGTGAATGAAGGTACAGCGTTGGTGCTGGTGCGCAGGCACCAGGTCTGCGGCAAGTGTGGCGGCTGTGGAATAGCTATTTCCGGTGCCGGTGAAAATCAGCTTGAAGCCTTGAATCAGGTGGGCGCCGTAGTGGGCGACAGGGTAAAGGTTGTTTCTGATACGGCGCATGTGCTGAGGGCATCGTTTGTGGCGTATATTCTGCCGATGTTAGCCTTGCTGGCCGGGGTTTATGCCGGGCAGGTGCTGGATCAGACTTTTGCGCTCTTTGCACGTCTGGATATTCTGCTGGGCATTCTTTTTTTCTGCGCCTCGTATTTTCTTGTGCGCGCCTATGACAAAAAGATAGCTGCCGGTCAGATTAAGGCATCCATTGTGGCTATTGTCCCGGATGATGAGCTGCCGGAGGACGAAAAATGCTAGTGCTGGGGATTGCGGGGAGCCCGCGGCGCGGCGGCAATTCGGAAATTTTGCTGGATGAGTCGCTGGCAGCGGCGGCGGAGATCGGGGTCGAGGTGGAAAAGGTGGTGCTCAGTACGCTTAAATTTTCGCCTTGTATTTCATGCGGTGACTGTGACAAAACAGGAGTTTGCACACTGGATGATGAAATGCAACCGCTTTATGAAAAAATCGGGGCGGCACAAGCGTTGGTTTTTGCGTCACCGATGTACTTTTATGCTGTTTCCGCTTGGGCAAAAAGTGCGATCGACCGTGCGCAGGCGCTCTGGTCAAGGAAGTATATCTTAAAAGACCCACGTTATACCGCGGCTAAGGCGGGATATTTTATTGGCGTAGGCGCTACCCGGGGCGGCAAACTTTTCGACGGCGCGCTGCTGACGATGAAATATTATTTTGACGCGGCAGGCTATCGGGAGGCAGGAAATCTGCTGGTGCGGGGGATGGATGAAAAAGGGGCTGTTAAGGCTTTTGCGGACAAGATGGAAGCCGCAAGGGAGTTAGGGCAAAAAGCGGCTCTTGGTTGCGGGAAGTAAGGGGGATGGTGCCCTCTGCCCTCACCCGGCCCTCACCCGGCCCTCACCCGGCCCTCACATGGCCCTCACCCGGCCCTCACCCTAACCCTCTCCCAGAGGGAGAGGGGATTTGTTAGGCATGGAGAGGGGATTTGTTAGGCAGGGAGAGGGGAATTGCTGGGATGGCAGAAGGGAACGCTTATGACTCGCTCGTACAATGTAGGGGCGGGTTTTAAACCCGCCCGCTCAGAGGGAATGAGGTTTGCGAAATGAAAGCACCGTAAGTTGCGGTAGAATTCTTGAAACCTAATCAATGAAGATAAGCAGAGGGAGGTAAGATTTTTGTTTTTAACCGGAACGGGGAGAATTAATCAGGCAGGGCATTTGGAGATTGGCGGCTGTGACACGGTGGTTTTAGCAAAAGAATTCGGCACCCCGCTATACATAATGGATGAGGAGCTGATGCGGCAAAATTGCGCCGCCTACCGCGACACGCTGGCTGGAATATATCCAAATAGCCAGGTGGCGTATGCGGGTAAAGCTTTCCTGACTAAGGCGATGTGCCGCCTGGTGGCGGAGGAGGGGCTGGCGCTCGATGTTGTTTCAGGTGGTGAAATTTATACCGCCCTTGCCGCTGGTTTTCCCGCTGAAAAAATGATTTTTCATGGCAACAACAAGTCGCCGGCGGAGATTGAGCTGGCACTGCAGCACGGAGTAGGTCGTTTCGTGGTCGATAGCCATGGTGAATTAGAGCTGCTCGCTGAGCTTGCCGCGGCGGCCGGAAAAAAAGCGGCCGTCTATTTGCGAGTCAAGCCTGGGATTGAAGCACATACCCACCACTTTATTCAGACGGGGCAGTTAGATTCCAAGTTTGGCTTGGGGCTTGCCGACGGCGAGGCCATGCGGGCAGTTCAAGCGGCTGCAAAGATGAAAGCGCTGGAGTTAAAAGGGCTGCATTGCCATATCGGTTCACAGATTTTTGATTTAGAGCCGTTTAAGTTGGCAGCAGTCGTGATGCTCGATTTTTGCCGGGAAATTTATAGGCAGACTGGCATGATTATGGAAGAACTCGATTTGGGCGGCGGGGTGGGAATCCGCTACCTGCGCCAGGATGACCCGTGTCCGCTGGCTGATTTTGCCCGGTTGGTTGCCGCTACGGTAAAAGAGAAGTGCGCAGAACATAATCTGCCGCTACCGAAATTGCTGCTTGAGCCGGGCCGCTCGATTGTGGGTGAGGCGGGCACAACGCTTTATTCGGTGGGCGCCATTAAGGAGGTGCCAGGCATCCGCAAATATGTGGCGGTAGACGGCGGGATGATGGATAATTTGCGCACCGCGCTCTATGATGCAAAGTATGAGGCGGTGCTGGCTAATCGCATGAACGATCCGGCGGAGGAAATAGTCTCTATTGCCGGCAAAGCTTGCGAATCGGGCGATATGCTGATCTGGGATATTTTGCTGCCAAAGCTTGGGCGTGGTGATTTGCTCGCTTGTTTATCGACAGGAGCGTACCATTATTCGATGGCTAACAACTACAATCGTTTCCCGCGGCCGGCGGTAGTTTTTGTGCGGGGCGGCCGGGCGGATTTGGTGGTGGCAAGGGAAACTTATGACGATTTGATTAGAAACGATTTGCTTCCATCCGGAATATAATGTGGTAAGTGGGGAGCATGAACCACCCCGCCCTGACGGGCACCCCTCCAAAGGAGGGGAATTTGGGGAGGCTTTACATATTTAAGGGGAGGGATTTGCGGTGAAAAAGTATAACGTGGCGATTGTGGGCGCTACCGGAATGGTGGGGCAGTCGCTGGTACAGGTGCTGCAGGAGAGGAATTTTCCGCTTGGGGAGCTTAAGCTGCTGGCTTCCGCCCGGTCGGTCAACCAAACGGTTGAAGTGTTGGGTGAGGTATACAGCGTGGCAGAGGCTAAGCCTGAAGCGTTTGCAGGGGTGGACGTGGCTTTTTTTAGTGCGGGTGAAGCCATCAGTAAAGAACTGGCGCCGGAGGCTGTGCGGCGCGGTGCCGTAGTCATAGATAATAGTAACGCTTTTCGCATGGACGAAGGTGTCCCGCTGGTAGTACCGGAGGTGAACGCCGCTGCCCTAGCTGACCATCAAGGGATTATTGCCAATCCTAACTGTTCCACTATTCAGTTGGTAGTCGCTTTGCAACCGCTGCAGCAGGCAGCCGCTCTGAAACGGGTGGTCGTTTCATCTTATCAGGCGGTTTCCGGGGCGGGCAAAGAAGCTTTGGACGAACTGTTGAAGCAGAGCAAGGCAATTATTGAGGGTGAAAGCAACTTTCCCAAGGAGCGCATTCCCCATGCCAACGCGAAAGTCCAGTACCAGCTTGCCTTTAATGTTGTGCCGCAGATTGATATTTTCGGCGCTGACGGCTACTGCAAGGAGGAAACGAAAATTATCCAGGAAACTCGCAAGATCATGGGCTTACCAGAATTGAGGATAACGGCTACCACCGTGCGCGTGCCGGTGTTAAACGGTCATTCTGAAGCGGTTAATCTGGAATTTATAAGCCCGCTCTCAGCAGCGGAGGCGCGCACTGCGCTGGCAGGGGCGCCGGGGGTTATAGTGCTCGATGATACGGCAGAACTGAGTTATCCGATGCCGGCACTGCAAGACGGTCGTGACGAAGTTTTTGTGGGTCGTATCCGTGCGGATCATTCCGTGCCGTATGGGTTAAATATGTGGGTGGTGGCTGACAATATCCGCAAAGGGGCAGCCACAAATTCAATTCAAATTGCAGAAACACTAATCGCCCGCGGGCAGCTGTAGGAGGCGCGACAGTGAAAATTATTGTGCAAAAGTTTGGCGGCACATCAGTTGCCAACTCTGCCTTGCGGGAAGAAGTGGTAAAGCGGGTAAGGGAAGCGCGGGAAAAGGGCTTTCGGCCTGTGGTTGTAGTTTCCGCCATGGGGCGTGAGGGCGACCCTTACGCGACCGATACTCTGAAAAATTTAATGCTCTCTACCTGCGCCTGCGGCGAGCAGTCGCTGCGGGATATGGATTTGATTATGGCTTGCGGAGAAATAATCTCTGCTGTGGTGATGTCGTCAACGCTGTGTGCCAGCGGCATTGCTTCACTGGCTCTTACCGGTGCGCAAGCCGGGATGGTGACGGATGGCAATTACGGCAGCGCCCAAGTAGTAGAGTTTCACCCGGAAAGGCTGCTGGCGCATCTGCGCAGCGATGAGGTGGTGGTGGTGGCCGGTTTCCAGGGGGTGACGCCGGAGGGGGAGATCAACACATTGGGACGGGGCGGCAGTGACACCAGTGCCGTCATCCTCGGTGCTGGACTGGGCGCCGAAAAAGTGGAGATTTACACCGATGTAAACGGAATTATGACGGCGGACCCTAAGCTGGTTTCCGCTGCGCGCATCATCGACCACCTTACTTATAACGAGGTGTGCCAGCTCGCGCATGAAGGCGCCAAGGTAATCCACCCCCGCGCGGTTGAAGTAGCGATGCAGCACAATGTGCCTTTGGTCGTCAAGCATTTGGAGGAAAAGGCCGCCGGTACGGTAATCAGCGCAGAGAGCAATGTGCTAGGCGAAGGACGTTTCGGTGAGCGGGAAATGCGAGTAATTACAGGAATAGCACATACCACCGGTTTAGCGCAGTTGACGGTGGAGATGGGAGCTGATGAAGCCGATCTTGAGCTGGAAATATTTGAATGCTTGGCTGATTTGCGTATTTCGATTGATCTTATTTCTATTTTTCCGCAGCAAAAGAATTTTACCGTTAAAGAGGAGGATTTGTCGCGGGCCGAGTCGGTACTAAAAAAACTGGGGGTTTCCTACCGGATTAACGCCGGTTGTGCCAAAGTAGCCGTGGTGGGACTGGGGATGCGCAATCTGCCCGGCGTCATGGCAAGAGTAATTAAAGCGCTAAGCGACAAGAAAATTCGTATTCTCCAAAGCGGAGATTCTAATATTACTATTTCCATCTTGATTCAGGAACATGACCTGCCCGAAGCGCTTTGTACGTTGCATGAATATTTTCGGCTTGATTCGCCATCCGGCGAAGATGAACGCGTTTTGGCTTGACAAATGGGACTTGTAAGAGAAGTGTTTTTTTTTGACTCTAGCGACCACCCCGCCCTGACGGGCACCCCTCCAAGGGAGGGGAATTTTTTTTGGGGT
>JAGXTL010000097.1 GCA_018333635.1 Dethiobacter sp. | reverse complement strand
TGTTCCCCAAAGCGGGTGCCGAAGATTTTTTCCCGTATTAAAGTAACAGAAATAAGCAGGAGCGGCAGCCCGAGGAAATAAAGGGAGATAGTATAATACGGCCGAGTATCTCTCAGGAAGGTTACAAGTGTCGTCACATCTTGAAAGAGGCTGATGGAAAGAGTGCTAAGAAGTATGCCAAGCGGCAGGACGACCGGGCGTACTTCCTTTAAATTCAGGGCTTGCGCCAGGCCGAGAGCGGCGCAGTAGTAAAAGACGGAAGTTTTAACAAAGATGCCTGCCATCCAGATGGTCATCACTACCGACTCAAAACGGGTGATAATCTGTCCGATGTCAATCGTTTGAGCAAAAAGGTGGAGAGGAAAGAGAAAAGAGGAGCTTAATTCCGACCCGAAAACAGTAACCATGCCTATGACGCCGATTGTTAAAAGGGCGGCGGAAGCAAAAACGGCGGTAGTGCCGGCAATCAAAGCACGGGCCGGCCTTGTCACAAACGGCAAGATAACAGCAATCACAATAATATTACCGTGCCAGGCGGCAGGAATCAGGGCTGCCTGTAAAACGGGCATTGCCCCGCGGGAAAAAAACGGCAAGAGATAGCTTAATTCCCAGTTGGGGAGAGAGAACAGCAAAATAAACAGCAAAAAGGAAACGACTAAAATTATAATAAACTCGCTCATGCGGGCAATAACTTCCAGACCGACCATCACAGACCAGGCGCAAAGTAGAATCATGCTGAAATTAAAGACAGAGATGGGAGTGTGCGGCATAAAGGAGGTCGTCATGAAATCACCAGATTCCCGCACAGCAATGGCGCCGATGTGCAGGAAGCCCCAGACGTAAAGCAGGGCAACAGTTTTCCCCAGCCATTTGCCGAGAATGACCTCACTGTATTGAAAAATTGTTAATCCCGGGTGCTTCCTCCCCAGCCAAGTTATCAGCAATAAAGTTATCAGCGCAAACATCGGTCCCAGCAGTGCGGCGAGCCAGGCATCACGCCCCGCTATGCCGGTAATCATCGAGGGCGCAAAAAAAATGACTGTGGCGATGGTCGTCATAAAGAGGAGTTGCCCGGTTTGACGAGGTGAGATTTTACCTTTTTCCAGCATCATCTTCCTCCGTCTTTTCGTGTGTTAATTCGCGCTCCGCAAAGGGCGTTTTGCGCGGTCCAGTATTGCCGGCCTGGCGTTTTTTGTTTTGCAGACCCAGCGCGTCGGCTCGTCGGCTTGTCATCCACCAGAAGGGCCGGGCAAAAGTTTTGAGCATATCATTTGCGCTGCCATGAGCCAGCGGGGAGAGATAGGGGACGCCAAAAGACTGCAGGCCGGCGAGATGGATTAAAATGACGAGTAAGCCAAAGATCAGACCGTAGAGCCCCATCATTCCAGCGAGGATAATGAGCGGAAAGCGTAAAAGGCGCAGGGCAATGGAGGCGTTGAAGGCAGGGAGGGCA
Organism: Dethiobacter sp.; assembly: GCA_018333635.1. Taxonomy (GTDB): domain Bacteria; phylum Bacillota; class Dethiobacteria; order Dethiobacterales; family Dethiobacteraceae; genus GPS1B09. The sequence goes on along the minus strand of JAGXTL010000097.1, from coordinate 15,562 downwards.
AAGGTGGAAATGGCGGTGACGGCCACCACGATTACCATGCTGGGAGAAACGAGCCCCGCCCGGATTGACGCGTCGCCGATAACCAAGCCGCCGACGATGCTGACGGCCTGCCCGACTGTTTTTGGCAGCCGCACGCCGGCCTCCCGCAGCACTTCAAACATGGCCTCCATTAGGAGCGCTTCCGCGACGGCGGGAAAAGGAACGCCCTCCCGGGCGGCGGCAATGCTCAGGAGCAATGGCGTTGGCAGCATTTCCTGATGAAAGGTGATAATGGCTACATAGACTGCGGGCAACATTAGGGCGATATTTAGCACAAATAAGCGCAAAACACGCAGCGCTGTGGCAATATGCGGCCGTTCGTAATAATCTTCGGAGGCTTGAATAAATTGGAAAAAGGAGGTGGGGACAATGAGCACATGGGGCGTGTTGTCCACCATAATCAAAATGCGGCCGTCCAGGATGGCTGCTGCCGCTTTGTCTGCCCGCTCGGTGTGTTCAATCTGCGGGAAGATGGAAAAAGGCACATCTTCAATAAATTCTTCGATGTAGCCCGATTCCAGAATGCTGTCGGTGTCGATCGCCGCTATGCGCCTGCGCACTTCCGCCAGGGTGAGCGGGTTTGCAATATCATTAATATAGGCTAAGACAATATCGGTTCCCGTGCGGCGGCCGGCCCTAACCGACTCCAGGCGCAGGTTTTCGTGCCGAATGCGGCGGCGGAGCAGGGCGGTATTTGTGCGCAGCGTTTCGGTGAATCCTTCCCGCGAGCCGCGCACCGCCGGCTCTGTTTCCGGTTCGGTCACAGAGCGCCGATCCCAAGAGCGGGTGCTATAGATGAGAATCTTTTCTTCTCCGTTAATGAGCAGTGCCGTCTCACCGGAAAACATCATTTTGATGGCCTGGGTCAGGTTTGGCGCTTCGGCCACCTCGCTGATACTGGTAATATGTTTTTTTAAAAGTTGCAGCGCATTTTGCTCTGTCAGCCGGTGGGAAAAATTTTTGACGACGAAATCAGACTGAATCGGGCGGATAATATGGTCGTTAATCAGTCTTCTGTCCACTAAACCGTCAACATATAAAATGGCCAGTTTAACCTGATTATTATTACTGCTAAACTCTCGAATAACGATATCTTTGCTTTCACCAAGCCGTTGACGGATTAATTCAAGCCTTCTGGCCAGCAGAGGCGAATCTTCCTGTTTTATGGCATCACCGCGGCAATCGACCAGCTTTTCACCGCCAAAGTTGGCAGACGGCATTTTTTTTAGAAGTTTCTTCAGCATGGAAAAGGCGTTTGGCATGGTCTCTCCCGTAAATTTGTCATTACAGATAACTATTTGCAAAAGAGGAAAAAATTATACTGAGACACAGCGTTGTTGCCTCGATGCCGCTTGCGGTGATATAATCTGGACAAACGAAAAGTTGCTTGACGGAGGTTTTATGAAAAAAGTAATTATTTATACGGACGGAGCCTGCTCCGGCAACCCTGGCCCGGGCGGGTACGGCGCCGTTTTGCGCTGTGGCGAACATGAGAAAGAAATCTCGGGGGGTGAGCCTGCCACCACTAACCAGCGGATGGAGATGCAGGCGGCTATCAGTGCCCTCGGGCAGCTAAAGGAGCCGTGTCAGGTGATGCTGCACAGTGACAGCGCTTATCTTATCAATGCCTTTAATGAGCGTTGGTTTGAGCAATGGCGGCAAAACGGCTGGAAAAACAGCAAAAAAGCAGAAGTTGCTAATCGTGATTTGTGGGAATCTCTCTTAGAGTTAGCACGAATTCATCAGATTACCTGGGTGAAGGTAAAGGGTCATGCCGACGATGAGCTGAATAATCGCTGTGATCAGTTGGCACGGGCGGCAATCCCGCGCTGAGCAAAAAGGAACTTTTCACTCTCCGCTTTCGTCTTAACAGAAAAAAGACTTGGAGGCGTTACTATGAAGTGGCTGAGGGCGGGCGCTTTTTTGGCGGTGGCAATGTTGGTTTTGGCAGGATGCGGTTCGCGGATGCAGACTGAAGAAAGCAGTCCGGATAAAGGCGCCGGCAATATTTCAGCACCGGCATCGCCTGAGAGGGCGCAGGAGGAGTATCTCTTTCTAACAGACGGCAGCTTTGCGGATAGAGTACAGAAGCTGATCCGTACTGCGGAAATTGCTTTGGATGTAGAAAATATTGATGATGCGCTCGCGGAAACAAGGCGAGCAGCTATGATGGCCGGCGGTCATGCGTCCGAGTTAAATATTAGCGGCGCAGACGGAGCACGTTTTGCTTGGCTGACGCTGCGGGTGCCTGCAGCAAAGCTGGACCAGGTGTTAGCTGAGATAGAGGTCGTCGGCAAGCGGACAAGTCTGCGCATGAGCGACCAGGATGTAACGCTGCAATATGTAGACCTGGAAGCAAGGATTCGCAACGCCGAGCGGCAGGAAGCACGTTTGCTGGCAATTTTGGACAGCGCCAAAACGGTGGAAGATATATTGCGTGTTGAGCAGGAACTATCACGAGTGCGCGGTCAGTTGGAAGCTATGACGGCTGAGTTTCGTTATCTGCGTGACCAGGTGGATTTAAGCACGATTTCAGTTTCGCTCAAGGAGACACCTACCGCCAGCCCTACAATAACAGCCTCCGGTCTGAGGGGAGTCTGGCAGCGCGGCATGGCCGGCTTAATTAACTCAGTAAATGCTCTGCTTACCGGTTTAGGAAATGCCTTAGTCTCTCTGTTTGCCGCTTTTCCATATTTGTTGCTTTTGGCCGGGGTGGGCATCCCCGTTGCCATGGCGGCTCGCAAGATTTGGGCAAAAAAATTACGGAAACCGGAGGCGCCTGATTCGTAAGCAAAAATAGACAAAAAAATGCTGCCGTCATGATTGAGGGAAGCGTGTATCAGAAAGAAGCCTGCTTGCGCGGCGCTTCTTTTTCTTTCTTCTGCTCCTATACCGTTCATATTTTGCTTCGCTGTGGAGATAATACGGGGATAGTACAAATTTATAGCAGAGGTGAAGATCGTTTGCGCGTATTGATGTTTTCCTGGGAGTATCCTCCGCGGGTGGTGGGAGGTTTGGCGCGCCATGTCCATGATTTGAGTGTGGCGCTCGTTAAAAACGGGGTGCTGGTAGATGTGATTACTGTAGCCGAGGATTGGAGCGCAGCCGCGGAAGAAATAATTCAAGGTGTGCGTGTGCTGCGGGTCAGGCCATACCATTTGGTATCCCGTGATTTTATTTCCGGAATTTTACAGCTTAATCTTACTATGCTGGAAAAAGCGTTTTCACTTTTGCGTCAGGGGGAAAGTTATGAGTTAATCCATGCCCATGATTGGCTGGTAGCATATGCCTCCCGGGCTGTGAAGCATGCTTTGCAGCTTCCGCTGGTGGCTACCATCCATGCTACCGAGTACGGTCGCAACAGGGGACTGCACACAGACGAGCAGCGCTATATCAGTGACGTAGAATGGTGGCTTGCTTACGAGGCTTGGCGAGTTATTTGCTGCAGCCGCTATATGCATCATGAATTGCAGAGAGTCTTTCATCTGCCGGATGATAAGATTGAAATAGTACCTAACGGAGTAGAACCTTCCCAGTTTCGTGTCAGTCGGCAAGACGCCTCCATGCGCAGCCGCTTTGCTGCCGCAGACGAGAAGATCGTTTTTTTTATCGGGCGGCTGGTTCAGGAAAAAGGGGTGCAGGTCCTCTTGGAGGCTGCGCCCCGTGTGTTGGCGGCGGCGCCGAAGACAAAGTTTGTGATTGCCGGGAAGGGAGCGATGCTCGAATCGCTGCGCGGGCAGGCACGCCAGCTCGGCATTGAAAGCAAGCTATATTTTACCGGATATATTGATGATCTAACGCGAAACGCCCTCTATCAGGCGGCAATGGCAGCAGTTTTTCCCAGTCTCTATGAGCCCTTCGGTATCGTGGCACTGGAAGCCATGGCAGCCAAAGTGCCGGTGATTGTTTCCGATACCGGCGGATTAGCGGAAATTGTCGACCATGGTGTAGACGGGCTGAAATGTTACCCCGGCAATGCGGTTTCCTTGGCGGATCAATTGATTACTTTGCTGCAAAATGAAGATTTAGCCATGCGGCTGGCTGCCAAGGCGGCTGAAAAAGTGGAAAGTGAGTTTTCCTGGCAGGAAATAGCGAATCAGACGCAGAACATTTACAAACAGGTGCTGGCGGAATACAGTCAATGCGAATGGGCCGGAATCAGGGGGGATTATCCCCGTCCCGACGCTCATATTTTCAGGGAACTGCCGCACCGTCATTAGCTTGCTCTGCCGGAAACGCAGTAAGGAGGAAGCCGATAATGAAAGCAATTATCATGGCGGGCGGGGAAGGGTCGCGTTTGCGGCCGCTGACTTGCGACCGCCCGAAGCCAATGGTTCCGTTGATGAACAGACCGATGATGGAACATATCATTGCCCTGCTGAAAAGGTTTGAGCTGACAAATATTGGTGTTACGTTACAGTATCTGCCAGAACAGATTGAGAATTATTTTGGCGACGGCCGTGAGTTTGGGGTGCAGATGCAGTATTTTACTGAAACTTCACCGCTGGGCACGGCAGGCAGTGTGAAAAATGCCGGTTCTTTTTTGGATGAAACCTTTTTGGTGTTAAGCGGCGATGCACTTACAGATTTTAATTTGCAGAGCGCCATTGATTTTCACCGTCAAAAAGGCGGGGTGGCTACCTTAGTGCTGACCTCAGTGGAGAATCCGCTGGAATATGGGGTTGTAATCAATGACCAGTCCGGCCGGATTACGCAGTTTATGGAGAAGCCCAGTTGGGGTGAAGTTTTCAGCGATACAGTAAACACCGGGATTTACATTTTGGAGCCGGAAGCGCTGCAGTATATGCCGGAGGCAGCCAGATTCGATTTTTCTCAGGATTTATTTCCCTTGTTGATGGCTAAAGGCTATCCGCTCTACGGCTATGTGGCGGCAGGTTATTGGTGTGATATTGGTAATTTGCAGCAATATCACCAAGCACACCTCGATGTCCTCCAAGGCAAAGTCCAGCTAAAGCCGGCGGAGCGGGAAATTGCTCCAGGCGTGTTTGTGGGGGAAGGAGCTGTGATTGAGCAGGGCGCAGAAATCAGCGCCCCGGTCTTAATTGGCAGCGGCGCGCGCATCAGCCGCGGAGCCAAGGTGGGGGAATATTCGGTAATCGGCGCCAATACGCAGGTAGCGCCGTTTGCTTCAATAAAGCGGGGCTTGGTTTGGCGCAACTGCTATCTGGACAAAAGTGTGGAAATCAGAGGTTCTATTTTGTGTAACCGCGTCCAGGTAATGCGGGGCTCCTCCCTCTTCGAGGGGGCGGTAATAGGTGATGATACGGTGATAGAGGAAAACTGCACCGTGAAACCTAATGTTAAAATCTGGCCTCATAAACGATTGGAAAGCGGCAGCATAGTTTCAGAAAGTTTAATTTGGGGCACAAAGCCGGCAAAAAGCTTGTTTGGCTTCAACGGGATTAGCGGCATAGTTAATTTGGAAGTGACGCCTGAACTGGTGGCAAAATTAAGCGTAGCTTACGGTTCACTGCTGGGTGAGGGCAGTCAGGTAGTGGTGAGCAGCGACGATTGGAAGGCATCCAGAATGCTTAAAGATGCAGCCATGGCCGGCTTGCTCTCCGCAGGGATTCGTGTTTATGACTTGGGTATCTCTGTAACGCCGGTTACCAGGCAGGCGGTAAAGCAGCTCGGAGTAAAAAGCGGTATTCATTTCCAGCTGGCTAAAGAGACAAACATAGATACGCGTATCAAGTTTTTTGACGCCGAGGGGCTAAATCTGACGAAGGCTTGGGAACGCAAAATTGAACAGGCGTATTACCGTGAGGATTTTAAGCGGATTCAAGGCGTCAGCGTTGGTGAGACTGTGAAGCTTACTAACTACACAGAATTTTATTTGGAGGCACTGCTTCGCAGTCTTGATTTGCCGGTGTTTGGCGCTAAGCGCAGAAAGGTTCTGCTTGCCTATCCCACGCCTTGGCTTTATTCTTTGCTCGTGCCGTTATTGCAGCAGCTAAACTGTGAAGTCGTTTCTATCTCGCTGCCGGCAGGCGAACCGCTTACTCTTTCGGTACTGCAAAACAACTTTGCCCAAGTTGCGGCGGCTGTGCAGCAAACTGGGGCAGCCTTCGGCGTGGTGATAGATGCCAACGCGGAAGAACTGGTGCTTTTTGACAAAAAAGGCCGAATAATTGCCGATGAGCTCTTTTTAGCTTTGTCTGCCCTGATTATCTTCCGTTCCGCCAAAGATGGCGCCACAGCCGTACCCATTACTGCGCCGGCTGTGATTGAGCGACTGGCTAAACAACATTCAGGTCGTGTTATGCGCACTAAAACAGCGCCTCGCTCTCTGATGGAAGCATTATCCGGGCAGGAGATGCAGAGCGGCAAAGTTGACCCGTTCATTCTTTCTTTTGACGCGATTGCTTCTCTGACAAAAATTCTTGAGTTTTTGGCTGAACAGGATACTGAACTGAGTGAGCTGTTAGACAGCATTCCGCCCTTTTTCTTGAACAAGCGGGAAGTGGCGTGTTCATGGGGCGTGAAAGGCGCTGTGATGCGCCGTCTGATCGAGGAAACAAGGGATAGTGAGGTGGAGCTGCTCGATGGAGTTAAAGTGCGCCACTCTGATGGCTGGGCTCTTGTGCTGCCTGATTCGGAGCGGCCCGTCTATCGTGTCTACGGGGAAGGTTATTCGGCGGAAGCGGCCGCAGAGCTAACGGATTTGTATGTAAAAAAGATTATTAAAATCCAAGAGGAATTGGATAACACTGAGTGATGCAGACTTGTCCGGCTGCTTTGCTCGCACGTTTTCGCAGCTATGAACCGCGTACAGAACCCTCTCCACCCTTTGGGGGAAAGGGCTAGGATGAGGGGTGAGGCTGCGTACAGAACCCTCTCCACCCTTTGGGGGGAGAGGGCTAGGGTGAGGGGGGCGAGCTTTCCTTTTGGTTGTCAGTCCTGCAATTATCAATGCGACCTAAATTCCCCTCCCCTGGAGGGGTGGTGCGCAGCACCGGGGTGGTTCTAACCCGCTTAGGCTTCTCTCCCTCCAAAACTAATCCACAAGAACGGTCCCTGCGGTTGTAAAAAAGAAGAGGCGCAGTGAAACTAAAGTTTCGTTACGCCTCTTTTTGTTATTATTCTGGATAAGTATTGTTTCTGGATAAGTATTGTTAATGAAGAAAGTATTTCTGAGGATTCCCTTTTTCCCTCACCCTAGCCCTCTCCCAGAGGGAGAGGGTATTAGAGTATTCTTCTCTCAGAGGGAGAGGGTATTAGAGTATTCTTCTCTCAGAGGGAGAGGGTCGGGCTCTGCGTCTACCTAACTGCTAGTGCCAGGCTGCAAGTTTTGCCGTAGTATTTTTGGGTGCAAAGCTGCGGTAATCAAGGTGGGGAAAAAGATTGTCGTTCGCTTTAAGTTTTTCCAGCCATTCGCGTTCAATCTTTGCGTTATAGATTTGCTCAAGGAGTCTGTTGAAGCGGACAATATGGTCCTCTACACGCTCACGCGCGTAGCGCACCATCGTGCCGGAAGACATAATAAAAGGCCAATCGCTGGCTTGTGCCAAAAGCAATTCACGTCCCAGCTGATTTAATGCTTCTTTTTGTATTCCGGCGGCGGCAGGAAAGTCTGCCGCCGCTTTAACCATTCGTTCCGCCGCCATGTGCAGGTGGCGGTAAGTCCAGTCATTTGCTTGGTTAAGCCATACATCATGGTAGCCTTTATCGCCCCAACTGGATGCGGAAGGTTCAGCCTCCTGCAAGGGCATGTTCAGTGAGAGGTACTCACTGGGAGTAATGGGACTAAAGACAGTTTGCTCGTAATAAACTTTCCTAAAGAGAACTTCCAACCAGTCAGGCCCTTCATACCACCAATGGCCGAATAATTCGGCGTCATATGGAGCGACCACGATTGGCGGGCGACCCATGACTCCTGCTAGATGCTCAATTTGGCGTTCGCGGTTAAACATAAAATTGCCTGCGTGTTCCGCCAGTTTTTGTGCGGCTTTATTTGGGCAATATGGTTCTTTGTCGTCCGACTTGCCGGTAATACGGTAATACTTAAAGCCGGTGTGCAGCCTGATTTCGTCAGGATGGATGAAAGGCCTGATATAGTCGAGGGGCAGGTCAAATCCGATATCCCGGTAAAAGTCACGATAGTCAAAGTCTCCGGGATATCCTTCCGTTTTGCTCCAAACCTGTTTGCCGGATTCTTCGTCGCGACCGAAAGCGGCCACGCCTGACGGGGTAATCAGCGGGCTGTATGTGCCGAATGCCGGCCGTGGTTTAGCATAGCCGATGCCATGGGCATCGAGAAAGAAGTAGTTAATCCCAGCCTCCCGCAAGATTTGCTCTATACCGTAATCATACGCACATTCAGGCAGCCAGATGCCTTTTGGCGGCTGGCCAAAGAGGTGTGTGTGCTGGTCCATGGCTGCAGTCACCTGAGCATAAACTGCTTCCGGCTGTGTCTGCAGCAGAGGCAAATATCCGTGTGTGCCGGCACAGGTTATTAACTCTACCTTGCCGCTGTCTGCCAACCGGCGCAAGGCGGCGACCATGTCACCGTCATATTGCCTAAAAAAGCGCCGGTAAGCCTCCTGAAAACGCTGCTTGTACTGTTGCGCCAATGGAGCAAAAAGCGGGTCGTTTGCGGTGCGTTCCACTTCCTTGTCTGCCAGGGTTAGCAGCCTTTCCAGATAGCCTTTATACTTGTGCCGCAAGTATTCATCCTGCCACATGCCCGCCAAGGTGGGCGAGACAGAAATGGTAATCCGGAAATCAATTCCGTCTGCCAGAAGTCGCTCAAATACGGCAAAAAGAGGCAGATAGGCTTCTGTGAGCGCTTCAAAATACCATTTTTCTTCAAGGGAAAAGGGGTGTTCAGGATGCCTTACGTACGGCAGGTGAGCGTGCAGAACAATGGCCAGATAACCTTGTGACAATTTATTTCTCCTCCTTGGTCTCTGGTGTAAATAGTTCGGCTGCAGTCAGGTCGGCTTGAAACTCAAATGATGAATTGCCGTAAACAAAAGAATGAGGCTGCCGGCGCCAGAAAGCAAACATTTTCCAACTGGGATCGATGACGGCAGAGATGCTATTTCTCGGTGTGCGTACTATGTTTGATGTGAGCATAGAGATAAAGCTGCCGTTTGGCAGAATGCGCCCCATTTCCACGAAATAAGCGCGGTCGGGCTCATCAACCTGCAAGTAGTTGTTGACTGAGCGGCAGTCAAGCGCTACTTCCTTATATCCGCCTGTTTCCAGGTCATGGATTCGCAGTACGAGCTGAGCCGAGTCCCAGTTAGCGCCATATTTCATCCGAAATTTATTTTCCAGTTCAGCGGTAACTTCCCAGTAGGCAAACAGCCAATGTGGGTCTTTTGGCAGTAAAACTAATCGGTCGAGCCCATAAGCGCCGGGCAGTTTCCAGCCGGCATTCAGTTCATGGCGGTCCGCTTTATACATAATATCCTCCTTGCCTGGATGTCTGGGTAACAAACTATAGTATAGCCATTATCTCGGCTGATTATAATACCAGTCTGTTTTCTTCTGGTTTTTTTGTATAAAAAAGGGTATCCGGCGGGTAAGATAAGCGCAAGTTCATACCGTCCGGTTGAGCTTCTTCATAAGCTTTTACAAAAAATATACTAAGTAAGCACGTCTGGAGGAAAATGAATGGACAAAGAGCAGACGAAAAGCATTAAGCTTATTTTGGTCTTGCATAACCACCAGCCTGAGGGCAATCTTCCCGAAGTGTTTGCGCGGACATACCTTTCGGCGTATGAACCGTTTATCAGTGAGCTGGAACGCTTCCCCAGCCTGAAAGTAGTCCAGCATTACTCAGGGATTCTCTTTAGCTGGCTGCTGACAAACCAGCCGGAATTTATGGCACGTTTGCAACAGTTGGTCTCCCGCGGACAGATTGAAATGATGGGTGGGGGGTTCTTTGAGCCGATTCTTGCGGCGATTCCGGATGCGGATAAAGTAGGGCAGATTGAAAAACAGACCCGTTTCATCAGCGAAAATTTTCGGGTGGCGGTGAGTGGCGCGTGGCTGGCGGAGCGAGTATGGGAACCCCATTTGGCCCAGCCGCTGGCGGAGGCTGGGATTAGTTACACTGTGCTTGACGATGCCCACTTCCGCAATGTGGGCTTCTCGGAAGAAGACACGCTGCACTATTACTTGACTGAAGAAGGAGGGAAGGTACTTTATATCTTTCCCATCAATGAAAAGTTGCGCTACTTAGTTCCCTTTGCCGAGCCAAAGGAAACTATTGATTATCTTTACAGCATGGCTACGGCAGAGGGAGAGCGGGTGGTGGTGCTGGCCGACGACGGAGAAAAGTTTGGTTCATGGCCAGGAACAGCCGAGCTTGTCTACGGCAAGCAGTGGCTGCGCCGTTTTTTTACACTGCTGGAGGAAAACAGCCACTGGCTCAGTGTCACCACTTGCGCCGAATTTTTAAAGGAACGGCCTCCGGCCGGACAGGTATATCTGCCTGCCGGCTCCTACCGCGAGATGATGGAGTGGTCCGGAGGCTTCTGGCGAAACTTTTTTATCCGCTATCCGGAGAGCAATCAAATTCATAAAAGGATGCTGCATGTGAGGGAAAAGCTGGAGCTTTTGCCGGCCGGCCCGCAGAAAGAAGAGGCCCGCGAGCACCTTTGGGCCAGTCAGTGCAACTGTGCGTACTGGCATGGAGTGTTTGGCGGACTCTATTTAAATTTTCTTCGCTCCGCACTTTACAGTAGAATTATTGCGGCAGAAACAGTGATTGACCGTTTTCTGCATCCACAGCAGAGCTGGCTGGAAATGGAGAAGAAAGACTTTGATTACGACGGTGCGGAGGAAGTTTTGGTCAGCGGCCCAGAACTGGGTTTTATTCTTTCGCCGGCTCAGGGCGGCTCTTTGCTTGAGCTCGACTTCAAACCGCTCCGCTTTAACCTTTTTGATGTGCTCAGCCGCCGCCGCGAAGCATATCATTGCAACATTTTTGAGCTGGCCGACGGGCAGTGCAACGGTTCGGAAATAAAAACAATTCATCAAATCAGCCGGGTTAAAGAGGCCGGACTGGAACGATTGCTGATTTATGACAATTATCGCAGAGCTTCATTGATTGACCATTTCTTTCCTGTCGGCACCTCTCTGGAAGAGCTGCTGTGCGGGCTTGGTACAGTAGAGGCGGGCGACTTTGCCGGCAATCCTTACCTGTTTCAAGCAGGCGAAGCTAATGGTGAGGCGCGAGTCAGCCTTGGACGTGACGGTTTTGTCGGCATGGCCGGGCAGGTTTGGCCTGTGCGGGTGGAAAAAAAGCTGACTTATCTTCCGCAGAGCGGTGAAATACGCTATGATTATCGGCTGATAAACTTAGGGGAAAGCCGGTTAGCGGTGATCTTCGCGGTGGAATTTAATATTAACTTGCTGGCTGGTCAGGCGCCGGACCGTTATTATCGCGTGCCGGGGGCAGAGTTGAACGAAAATAATCTTTCATCCCGCGGTGAATTGCAGCAGGTGGAGCAGATTGAGCTGGTGGATGAGTGGCAGGGAATCTTTACCCAGTTTAATTTTGCTCAGCCTGTGAAGTTCTGGCGGATGCCGCTGGAAACTGTTTCCCAGTCGGAAGACGGCATGGAGCGTGTCTATCAGGGCTCAACGCTCCTGCCTGCCTGGCAGCTCGGCTTGCAGCCCGGTGAGGCATCCTTGCTTTCATTTGTGCAGAAGGTTTCTAAGCTGGAAAGGGAGGTGAGCTGAGTTGAAACCGCTGCATATAGCATTTATCTGGAACCAGCATCAACCCTATTACCAAGACAGAGTAAAAAAAGAGTATATTATGCCTTGGGTAAGGTTGCACGCCACAAAAGATTATTACCAGATGGCCGCTATTCTCCGTAGCTATCCGGAGATTCGCCAGACATTTAATCTTACTCCCTCACTCGTTGCCCAGTTGGATGATTACCTTGCCGGTGCGGAGGACTATTATTTGCGGGCAAACAAAGCTGTAAATGAGCTGTCCAGGCAGGAAAAACGTTTTCTGCTCCAACATTATTTTGATATTCACTGGGAGCGGGTGATTGGCTGTTGGCCTCGCTACAACGAATTATTAACAAAACAGGGGCGCTGCAGAGAGCCGGCTTCTGTTGATGCGGCCTTGGCTCGCTTTACAGACCAAGACTATTTGGATCTGCAGGTCTGGTTTAATCTTGTTTGGATTGATCCGGAGATTCGTCAACAGGATGCTCAGCTGGCGGTGCTGCAGAAAAAAGGTCAACTGTTTTGCGAAGCAGACAAAAAACTTGTCATCGAAAAACAATGGGAGATTATCCGGCAAGTGGTGCCTGTTCATAGGGAATTGGCAGAGAGAGGTCAGATTGAACTGATAACCACACCGTTTTATCATCCTATTATTCCGCTGCTCATTGACAGCAACTCTGCGTTGAGAGCATCTCCTGGGTTGCCTCTGCCGCGTACGTTTAGTTATCCTGAAGATGCGGCGGAACAGACGGTGCGTTCGATAAATCAGTTTCGCCGGCATTTCGGCAGTTTTCCCCTGGGGGTCTGGCCGCCGGAACAGGCCGTCAGCCCGGAAGCTCTCGCCATGTTTGCCGAATACGGTTTTCTTTGGACTGTAAGCGATGAAGATATCTTAGCTCGCTCGCTGCACACAGAAATTTACCGGGACGGCTTTGGGCATGTCTTGAATGCGGATGTTCTGTATCGACCATATAAGGTCAAGGTGCTGGACAGGGAAATCAGTATAGTTTTCCGGGATCACCACCTCTCAGACAGGATTGGCTTTGTCTATCATCAGATGTGCCTCGATCATGCGGTAGACGATTTGATCCACCGCTTTCACAAAATTCGTGAAAGCGTAGCCGGCCGTCAAGGAGAACATCTTGTTACTATTGCGCTCGATGGGGAAAATGCCTGGGAGTGGTATCCCAATGATAAACAGGGGTTCTTGCACCGCCTCTACAGCCGCCTTTCCTCAGATTCATTGCTCAAGACTGTCACATTAGCTGATTTTTTAGCGGCACACCCGCCTGAGCGGGAACTGACTCATCTGCACTCCGGCTCGTGGGTTGATCATAGTGTTACCCGCTGGATAGGCAGTGAGAGCAAAAATCGCTTATGGGAAATGTTGCTTGATGCCCGCAAAATGCTGGAGGAAGTCCGCGGCACCATTTCGCCGGAACGATTTCTTCGCGCCAAAGAAAATCTGTTGATTGCAGAGGGCAGCGATTACACTTGGTGGGTAGACAGTATGCCTTATTACCTATCGGCGCCTTTTGAGGCTCTGTTTCGTAAACATTTGCTGAATACCTACCTAGAATGCGGCCAGCCCGTGCCTGCAGACTTGGAAGTGGCTGTGATCCGTCCCCATCATGGTGAGCCGGCTTGGCTGGATGACCCTTTAACGGGGCCTGCTGCCATGGTACAGACAAAAATATGATTCAGGCAGGAATCTGTGTGGCAGTGTGGAATTAAAGCGTACACTGTGATACGGCGGAGGCCAAAGATGAATACCTATCATAAAGAGCTTGACTTTTTGCGGCTTAAACGGGAAGAAGCCATGGGATTTGTCAGAGCTGCCTATATATTTTCCGGTAGTGAAGATTTTTTAATGGAAGAAGCAGTTCAGGCAGTCCGGCGGATGATGGAAAACAGCAACGGCACTGTAGACGTTACCCGTATTGACGGGGAAGCTTGCTCTTTGAATCATGTCCTTGATATGGTAGATACAGTATCTCTTTTTGGCGCAAGCCGACTAGTTGTAGTGTCAGAAGCTCCGTACTTTGTCAAAGATGCCGGGGATAAAGATGCTTTAGAGAGATTTTTGGCTTACCACACGCGACAGGACACGGCTTCCTGCTTAGTAATTTGTGCTCGTGATTTTCTTAAAACTACAAAAACCGCAAAAGTGTTGACGGCGGCTGGGGCGCTCTATCTTTATGAGCCGTTAAAGACTGCGGCGCTCTACGCTTGGGTGCGGGAGAGGGTTGCCGCCGCCGGGAAAACTGCGGATAAACCTACTTTGGACTTTTTAATTGAACGTGTGGGGCGGGATCTGCGCCGGTTAGCCAGTGAGTTGCAGAAACTCTTTACATATTTAGGCAATAAAAAAGAGCTTGACGAAAACAGCGTATTGCTGGCTACCTCACGTTCGATCCAAGGCGATATCTTTGCGCTGACGGATGCGGCAGTTTTGGGCCGTACCCCAAAAGCGCTCTTTTTGCTTAAAGATTTGCTGTCTTCGGGAGAGCCACCTCTGCGGATCCTGGCAATGCTTGTCAGGCAGTTTCGTATGCTGGGGCAGGCTCGTGAATTATTGAAAAGCGGTTGCCGGAGCGGTGATCTTTCCGCTCAGTTAGGGATTCATCCTTACGCTGCAGAAAAATTGGCCGGACAGGCTGCTTATGCCACTGATGCCATGCTTTGCCAGGCGGTGGAATTGTTACTCCAAACCGATTTGGATATCAAACGCGGGAAAATCGACCAGGTACTGGCCCTTGAAACATTGCTTGTAGTTCTAGGAGAAAAAAGCGCTTGACAGGCAGCATATCTTCCGCTATCATTGAAAATGAGAACAAATATCACATAATATTTTTTTACTCTTTAATGAGAACAATTATCATTCGGAGGTGCCTTAATGACAACGCTTGATAAAGTTAGGCGCGGTGAGAAAGTGGAAATTTGCAGAATAGCAGATGAGCGTGTGCGCGCTCAAGCCATCCGCTTTGGCTTATGTGAAGGAAGTGTAGTCACCTGCGGGGAAAAACTGCCTGCCGGGCCGGTCGTTATTTATGCAGGTTGGCAGGAATTGGCGATCGGCCGCAGTATCGCATGTAATATCACTGTTAAGCAAGCATCTTAATTTTTTTGTTGAAGGAAGGTCTTTATGAGCAAACATTGCCATAATCTTGCTGAAACTATGGAGCTGCCGCAGGACAAAAAGCGACTTGTGCTGGTAGGTAATCCCAACGTGGGCAAGTCTGTATTTTTTAATGAATTGACAGGACGGTATGTCGATGTTTCCAATTTCCCCGGTACGACGGTGGAAATTCATACGGCGCCATACGGCGACTATATCTTAATGGATATACCGGGGGTTTACGGTGTTTCCTCGTTTAATGATGAAGAGCGCGTGGCCCGTGATATTATCCTGCATGCCGATATAGTGATTAATATTGTTGATGCGCTCCATTTGGAGCGGGATTTGTTTTTAACTCAACAGTTAATCGACATGGGCATTGCTACCGTGGTCGCTTTGAATATGATGGATGAAGCCGTGCGGAGCGGGAAGACGATTAATGCGGCCAAGCTGAGCAAGCATTTGGGTGTACCTGTCATCCCTACGGTAGCAGTGAAGAAGGAAGGCTTTCAAGAGTTGAAGGCCGCCATAGCCAAAGCTTCTTTAGGGTATGCAGATTTGCGTATTCAGCCGGAGCTTGATAAGCTGACAGCGACAGGGATGGGCCGCGGGGATGCGCTGCTGATTCTTGAGGGAGATGAAGAAGTTGCGTTTTGCCATGGTCAGCAAGCCTTTCCGCTGCGAGAG
>JAGXTL010000081.1 GCA_018333635.1 Dethiobacter sp. | reverse complement strand
TTGGCGCCGGAAAAAGCGCCCTCGCTGTAACCGAAAAGTTCACTTTCCAGAAGAGTTTCCGGAATTGCTGCGCAATTAACGGCAACAAAGGGACCGTTATTGCATGGACTGGCTTCGTGAATGCTGTGAGCAATCAGCTCTTTCCCGGTTCCGCTCTCACCGTAGATTAATACCGTTGATTTAGTTTTTGCGTAACGGCGGGCTGATTCTATTATTCGTTTCATGACCGGCGAGCGGTGAACAATATCATCAAATGAATAACGAGAAACTAAGCCCCGGGCGTACAGCTCTTTTCTAATTTTAGCTTCCAACAGCTGAATCTTATTAACTCCCTCGAGGGAAAGCATAACTCCAAACGTATTTTTTTCGTTAAGGAGCGGAACACTGTTAACAAGAATTCTGTTTCCGCCAATATTTATCATCTGGGCAGGAATGTTGCTGTTGTTTTCAATATAATCTTTGAGTTCGTAGCTGATGTTTGGTAAATCTTTCAAAGCTAGACCAACAACCTCCTCTTTTTTTATGCGGAGAAATTTTTCCGAGGTTGTGTTAAAATGACTGATCTTCTTGTGCTCATCCAAAACAATAATACCTGTATCAGAATTGTCGATTACTGTTTTTAACAATTTAGCCAAGTTTTGATCATTGCGGCGGGTTTTAATCATATCAATAGCTCGCTGAAAAGCATCGATAACAGCATCACGTGTCGAAGAAATCATTACACCATGCATGCCTCGCTGTTTTGCCATTTGCAATGTACAGTAGCCTGTGGCAATAGCAACATCAGCTTGTTGTATGGCTGCGGCTTCTACTTGAGCTTCGATTGACTTTACATCTTTATAATAAAAAATATCTACATCTTTGGCGGATAGATTAAGGATTTCAAAGATTTGCTGTAAGGTATGAGTGTTCTTACGCATATAGTGCTCAAAATAAGCAATTTTTTTGCCGAGAGCCTTAGCCTTATAAAACGCCTGTAAAACATCAAAAGTAGAAATCTGGACAAGAATAACCGGAACAGATACATTGTTTTTGACTAGAATGCCGGTGGCACCACGGCTGATGATGCAGTCGATATCGTCCTTTTTCAGTTGACAGGCCAGGTGGACCGCTTTTTCCAAAACCTCCTCGTAAATCGTAATCGAGATATTCATTTCTTTAGATACCTGGGCTGCATATGCAGATAACTCCGGATAGGGGGAAATCATCACAATTCGGTGATGTTCTTTCATAGTGCGTGGCCTCCGTATCCCCTAAAGTAGTTTTTC
>JAGXTL010000112.1 GCA_018333635.1 Dethiobacter sp. | reverse complement strand
TGCGTCACACAGCGGCCACTCTGATGCTGCGTTTGGGGGTGCATCCAAAAATCGTGCAAGAACGCCTCGGTCATGCTAATATCGCTACCACACTTGATTTGTATAGTCATGTTACACCAGGTCTGCAATCCGAAGCGGCGGAAAAACTGGACAATTTGCTTCAACCTACTAACCAAGGCAACCGGTAAAAGCGCCCAAAAATGCTTCTTGCGGCAATGAGGTTTAACTCCTGCCGCTGGAGAAAAAAAAAGAGAGAAGATTGTGTGCTCCAAAAGATCTGGCATCTGGCAGTCTGTTGCTCTATTTATCTCTGTAATGAGAACCACATTGCACAATCTCTATTTGCCCATCTTTAATACGATACACAAGACGGTTGCTATCATCTATCCGCCTACTCCAAAACCCTTGAAATTCATATTTCAAGGGTTCCGGCTTACCAATACCATCATAGCCGTTACGATCGATGTCTTTCAAGAGATGATTTATGCGCTTTAAAATTTTCCTATCATGTGACTGCCAATAAAGGTAATCTTCCCATGCATCATCTTGCCAGACTTTATTCATCAGTAACCTCTATCAGGTCACGGATGGTTCCTTTCCCTGCATTAATGTCGGCAATAGCCTTACTCAGTCTTGCTTGATTGGCTTCACTGCAGAATGGGTCGTTATCAGCAGATATTTCAAAAGGGATCCTGTTTTGGCGGACTGCAGTTTTTGCGAAAACACAAAAAGCAGTTGTCATACTCATTCCAACTTCAGAACAAAAAACATCAAACTGTTTCTTTAAGTTTTCATCCATCCGGATGTTGATACTTACTTGTGCCACTAAAACCACTTCCCTTCTTTATTGTTGTACTCATTATATGAAAATTTATGTACGTTGTCAATAATTTATGCAGGTTTTATGACTGGGGGAAGCGTTGGCGCATTACTCTGACATGCGGTGAAAGCACAAAAACGTTTCTGGCGGCAATCAGTTTTAGCAGAGGTATGTTTTCTTAGGAGAGAAAAAGGAGAGAAAATCAGTCATTCAAGCCTGTAAAAAAACCAACCACGGGAGCCGAAAACCCCCGTGGCTGTTGTGTTTTTCATGGTCGGGGCGACAGGATTCGAACCTGCGACCCCTTGGTCCCAAACCAAGTGCGCTACCAAGCTGCGCTACACCCCGATAATATGGCAAGGATCAGGGCCAACGATTTGCCCTTCCACCCTGCTCCTCATTGTAACACAGCGACGGACTGTTTGCAATTTATTTTGCTGTGTCTGTGTCCTGTTTCAAAATATCTGCAGCCATCACCCGCAAGACTTCTTTAGCCTTAGCCAAAGCTTCAGCCCGGTGGCTGATTTTGTTTTTCTCTTGAGGCGTCATTTGAGCAAATGTTTTATCTGCCGCCGGCAGATAAAACAGCGGGTCATAACCAAAACCGCCGTCGCCTTGTTCCTCGCCGGTAATCAGCCCTTCAACACAGCCCACGGCAAAGGCTGTCTTTCTGCCGGGAGCGGCGACGGCCACCACCGTCCGGAAGCGCGCCGTCCGCTCTTCCTTTGGCACACCGGCTAACTCTGAGAGCAGCTTCTGATTATTGGCCTTGTCACCTCGCCCCGGACCGGCAAAGCGGGCTGAATAAACGCCTGGACGGCCGCCCAAAGCATCGACTTCCAGACCCGAATCATCGGCCAGCACCAACTCCCCTGTGGCCAGCATCACCGTTTCTGCTTTAATGGCGGCATTTTCCGCAAAGCTTTCTCCCGTTTCCTCAATCTCCGGCAATTGCGGGTAAGCGGCAAGGGATGCCAGCTCAAACGGCAAATCAGCGAGCAGTTCTTGCATTTCAGCCAATTTTCCCTGATTTTTTGTGGCTAAAATAAGCTTCATTTCAGCCTGTCCATAAGCAGGCGTTTCTGATAGTCGACAATTTCGCCGATTCCCTGGGCAGCCAAATCCAGCATGCTATCCATGGTTTGTCGTGAAAAGGACATGCCTTCCGCCGTTCCCTGCACTTCCACAATATTGCCGCTGCCTGTCATCACCACATTCATATCGACTTCCGCATTGCTGTCCTCGCTAAAAGCGAGGTCGAGCAAAAGCTCTCCCTTGACAATGCCCACGCTGGTCGCCCCTAGGTAGTCGAGGATCGGCACTGCGGAAAGGGTGCCGGCAGACACCAGCTTGGCAAGGGCAAGATATAGCGCCACAAATGAGCCGCTAATGGCAGCCGATCTGGTGCCGCCGTCAGCCTGAATGACGTCGCAGTCAATCCAGACAGTTCTCTCCCCTAAAGCCGGTAAATCTACCACAGCACGCAGCGCCCGGCCAATCAGACGCTGTATTTCTGAGGAGCGGCCGGATATCTTTCCCCGCTCCCGCAAGGTACGCACGCCGGTAGCTCGTGGTAACATGGCATATTCTGCCGTTACCCAGCCCTTGCCGCTCCCGCGTAAAAACGGCGGAATCTTTTCTTCCACCGTTGCCGTACAAATAACCCGTGTGTGGCCAACGTCAATCAATACCGAACCCTCCGGGTGCTTCAAAAATTCTGTGGTGATTTTAAGCGGCCGAAGCTCAGCGGGCCGCCGTCCGTCCTCTCTCATGAAAACCCTCCAATTGTTGTCTGCACTAATATGCGCCAGTGTTTATTCATTATAGCCATTATTGAGGTTAAGTTCAACTATGGCCTTCGCTCTGTGGAAAATTCCAAATTAAGACCATCCTTCCGCCTTAGCGGCTCGCTTAAGCTCATTCCGCCGGGCAAGTCCGGCTTTTTGCCTTCAACCAGCAATTCTACCTGCATAATGCTGGGAAATTCCGTCAGTGTGTAAACCAGACCGTAAATTACCGCTCGCTCATGTGCCGGGTTGTAGTTCAAAAATTCTTTGCTCAAATCAACCAGCGCCACACCCTGGCGAATAGTTAGCCCCAGTACAGTCGTTCCTGCCGGCAAAAGCGGCACAAGCCCCAAATCCAGCATCTTCGCCGGCACGTTACCGTCCACCAAGAGGCCCAATGTTGCCTTAGCGATACCTGTTTCCCAAGGGATACCCATCCGCACCGGCACGAGTGACTGCCAATCCGCATTAGGCAGATAGAAAACGGTCTCCCGGAGATTAGCGGCGGCGGCCGGTGGCCTGTCCTCGTTCTGCGGGGGCATACTCCGAGGCTCGCCGTCTAAAAGCGCGCACCCGCTGGCCGTCAGCAGCAAAGATAACAACAGTAAGCAAATCCATTTCCGCATAATTTTCCCTCCATTCTTCTTTTAGTACAAGCTATGAGGGAGAAAAAAAAATATGCAGGGTTTCTACGCCAGAGTCACCTGATATGCTTGAATATGGCGACAGAGCAACTTTTCAGCCATTTCCACAAAAGGTGCCGGGCTGCCGCTGACAAAAAAACGATGCCGCGCCGCTGCTGATGTTGGCCTGAAAAGGTTAAGCCGAGCCAAAATCTCCTGCGCCTCCAGTGCCGTTTCTTGTGCAGAGGAGATTAACTTTACTGCGGGGCCCATAACGTCTCTAATCACATTAGCCATTAAGGGATAGTGGGTGCAACCAAGGATGAGAGCGTCGACCCCTGCTTCCCGCAGCGGCCGCAGGTATTCTTCCGCAACCCGGGCGGCTTCCGGCGAATCCACCAAACCGTTTTCCACAATCAAGACAAAAAGCGGGCAAGCCTGCGAAAAAACTTCCACGCCAGGGTCAAGCCGCCTAATTGCTTCTTCATAGGCACGGCTGGCAATAGTCCCGGCAGTACCGATGACGCCCACCCTTTTTGTGCGTGTGTGTCGCAAAGCAGCCCGCACGCCGGACTCAATAACCCCGATTACCGGCAAAGCAAACTCTCCCTGGTAGGCAGGCAGACCGGCAGCCGTGGCCGAATTGCAGGCCACAATCACCAGCTTCACATCCTGGTTTTCCAGAAAACCGATTATCTGCCGGACAAAAGTTCGCACTTCACTGTGCGGACGCGGACCATAGGGCATTCTGGCAGTATCACCGAAATAGACAATCCGTTCGGCCGGAAGCAGAGTAATTATTTCATTGGCTACAGTCAAGCCGCCAACCCCCGAATCCAGCAGTCCGATTGCATTATTTCGCTCCATACTTAGCCCTCCTCTTATTTTGACTTTATCTTGGCGAAATAACCGCCCACTATTTTTCTCGTATCCATTAGACTGACGAAAGCCTTATCGTCCACTTCCCGGATAATGCCTAGAAAGGAGGGCATATTCCTGCGCTTCAGCAAGACATGGAGAATCTGATGAGTACCGGTCAAACCGCAACCTTGCAACACGGTTACGCCAAACCCGCACTCGCGCATTTTCTCAGCCAATTCTCCTGCTTTGTCAACAGAAATCACTTCAGCGGTAGTAAACCCAAGCGCCAAATACTCCTCCGCCCGGCTGCCGAGCAGATTCCCGGTAGCAAAACCCAAGGCATAAACAATCAGGCGCAAAGGTTGATCCAAGCTGTCAATAACCCGGCTCAGCGCCAAAACATAGATTGAAACCTCAAAAAAACCTATCGCGGCCGCAGTTACCGACCTGCCGCGCATCAGCATCAAAATACGCACGGTAGAAAGAGTAACGTCACTGACTCTGGCAAAAAATATAAAAGCATAATCAAAAAACAGCGGCAGCCACATTATTTTCACCAACCTTGAGCTAATAGCCTGAAATCTATCTGCCTTAGTAGCTTACCCAATCCAGCAATAACAGTCGTCAGCATTTGTCTTTTAAGGCAGCAAGTCATTACTTGCATTGTAGCATGCCGGGCGCATAAAAAAAAGCACTGCTAGATAAAACGCAGCGCTTCTGCCGGATCAAGCTTTGCTGCCTGACGGGCTGGCACAATACAGGCTAAAAGCCCAATCAGGATGGCAAGCAGAACGGATAAGCCAAACAAATCAAGTCTCCAGGGTACTTGGATAGACATATTGGCCAGCAGCGGGCCGGCGTAATAAGCGACAGCCATCCCCACAAAATATCCTAACATCCCGCCCAGCACACTGATTATAAAGCCTTCCAGTAAAATAATTTTTGCCACATCTGATTTGCGGAAACCGATGGCGCGAAAAACGCCGATTTCACGTGTTCGTTCCCGGACGGCGCCGGACATGGTCAATCCCACCACCAGCATCCCCACAAAGAGAATCAGTACTGATACAGACGTGCCAAACCTTACCAGCCTGGTTATCATTTCATCTCGACGGAGAGCCTCTTGGCGCAGGCTGGTGACTTCCACGTTGGGCAGCGCCTCCTGCAACTCGCTAAGCAGCACTCCCTCGGAGCCTAAGGTATAGTCTGCCGCCAATTCAATGACAGTCACTTGCTCTGGGCGAGCCAAGAGCGCCTGAGCCGCGCTAAGATTTAAGAGTATCTGCTCATCTTCGGCAGAACCACTATCTTTGAGAACAGCAAACACCTGAAATTCCCGCCCCGAGAGCGTCAGCAGGTCGCCCTCCATTACACCCAGAGTAGCGGCTAAGCTAGAACCTACCAAAATCTGTTCATCGCTGAGCACTAAGCGGGTCAGATCTTCCCGCGCTAAATCAAGCATGGCAAAGTCCATCTCTTTTTCTGCCGCCGGAGCGTTCTCTCCTGACGGGACGGTGCCGCTCTCGGAGGCCTTTTGCTCATCGCTGCGCATTTCCTCCCCGCTGCGCAAACGCAGCCAAGGCTTCACCATAAATTCCTGCTGCAGATTGGCGCCTACCACCACTACGTTCTGCCCGTCCGCGTCGCCCTGGTGCCTGCCGCCTGCGGTGGCCAGACCCAATAATTTAGGAGCCACCGCCCGAATTACTTCGCGCGAAGGAATATTCTCAATAGCAGCCACATCCTCGCCGGTCAGCTGCTCAACATCAAAGAGCACTGCCGGCAGTGTGATGCCTCCGTAGGAAAACGTCAGCTCTCCCGCATCCGGCGTAATAACTATATTAGCACCGAATTTCGCCACCTGCCTGGTCATTTCCGCTCTCATGGCTTCCACAACACCATAGACAGAAACAATGGTGGCAACACCTATCAGCAAACCGAGCAGAACAAAAAGCATTTTCGCCTTGCGGCGCAGGATGTTGTTAAGGGCAATATGATAAAGTTGCATTATATCCCTCCGTTACCGTTTGCCGGCGGAAACTAATTGTAAAAGCTCCGCCTTATCCGTGCACAATTGGCCATCCTTCATAATAATTGTGCGGCTCATATAGCGAGTGTTCTCCGGATTATGAGTCACCATCAGCACCGTCAGCCCGTCCTGATTCAGCCGCTGAAACAAGGCCATGATTTCATCACCCGTTTTTGTATCCAAACTGCCTGTCGGCTCGTCAGCCAGCAGTACGGGAGGTTCATTAACAATCGCTCGGGCAATTGCTACGCGCTCCTGCTCACCGCCGGACAGCTGATTTGGCAGTCTGTTCATTTTTCCGGCCAAACCCACTCGGCAAAGCACGCTTCCCGCTATTTCACGTTTTTCTCTGTTCGACTTTTTAATGGTGGTCAGGGGTAACATCACATTTTCCAGAGCCGTCAGATAGGGGATTAACTGGAACTGCTGAAAGACAAAGCCCAAGTACTCCCGCCGAAAATCGGCGCGTTTTTCCTGCGAAAGGGCGTAGACGTCAATTCCATCAACTTCCACACTGCCGGATGTGGGCGGATTTAGGCCGCCGAGAATAGAAAGCAGTGTGCTTTTGCCAGAACCGGACTGACCCATCACAGCCACCGATTCTCCCTTGTCTATATTCAAGCTTACGCCACGCAGCGCCTGCACTTCATCACCCATCGATTTATACGCTTTTGTCAGGTTCTTCATTGCAATCATAATTTCCGCCATTTTCTTTCCTCCTTCGCTTTGTTCGTTAAATGTAGCGCAGTGCCTCGGCCGGGTCAAGCTGAGCAGCTTTTACTGCCGGGTAAGCGCTGGCCAGAATGGCCAATACGGCTGACAAAAGGATGGCAGGCAGGATCAGCTCGCTTCGCACTGGGATGTCCCCCTGAATCTGGGCCAAAAACGGGCCGGCCACCTGAGCTACAGCACTGCCCAAAAGATATCCTGCCAGGCCTCCGATTGCGCTTACCATTCCCGCTTCCAGGAAGATAATTTCCATCACATGTGCCCGGCGAAAACCGATAGCTCTGAAAATCCCTATCTCGCGTGTCCGTTCGTTCACAGAGGAAAGCATGGTTGTCAAAACTACCAGCGCAGCAACAAACAAGACTACTCCGGAGAGCGCAAAACCAAAAGCCGAAAACTGATCTATAGTCTGATAGCGGAACATGGCGGCTTGCCTCAGGGCAACAACCTTGCCGTTAGGCAAAGCTGCGGAAAGTCCCGCCACAACTTCTTCAATAGGACAGAAATTGCACCAAGCAGAAACCTCAATCATCGACAATTGACCAGGACGACCCAGAAGTCCTTGCACAGCGGCTAAGTCGGCATAAATCAAACCATCTTCCTCAGCACCAAGCTCATTTAGGATGCCAAATACAGAGAAAGTACGCTCATTAATGACCAGCGTGTCGCCCACCCTTTTCTCCAGGTGCTGCGCCGCCGCAGAGCCTAAAATCACACCGTCTTGCGGCACGTCCAGCAAAGCCAAGTCGCCCACTTTGCCGCCGACCGGCACGCCTGCCTGCTCGCGCAGGGAAAACCACGGCTTCTGGGTAAACTCCTGCTTTGCTTCCACGCCCACAATCAAGGCGTTTTGCCCGTCAGCTTTGACGGCGCCAATCAGCTTGGGAGAAACAATATTAATGTATTCCGCAACTACCGACTCACGAATCTTGGGCAGGTCAGCCATCGTCAGCTCTTGCACATCAAAAGTCACATCGGATACTACTGTGCCGCCATAACTTAATTCAACCCCTTCGGAACGCGGCACAATCACAGCATTAGCGCCAAACTCATCTATCCTGTCACCCAACTCCAGGCGCATAGCTTGGACAATACTCATAAGTGCGACTACGGTAGCCACACCTACCACCAAGCCGAGGGTCAGAAAAAGCATTTTCATTCTGCGACGCTTTAAGTTGTTGGCGGCAATCTGCATTAGATTCATCTTTCCACCCCATCTCTTTTAAAACTATCAGGACATCCGGAAGAGCTGGCCGGAAGCATAGCCGATCCGCATTACCCTTCTCCCGCTTTTGTAAATATAAATCTCCTGGTGACAGCCAAAATCCTGAACCCTAGCCTGCACATCAGCCATTTCCGTATCGCCGCTGTTCTCCGCATAGAACTCCAGCCCAATCCGTACCAATTCCTCTTCTGAAAGACTGGACACAGCTCCGCTTGCGACACCGCACCCGCCGCAACCACCTGCGCCGGAGCCGGCACGAGCGTCAATATAATTGTTAATGCCCATCATTGCCACTAAGGCAATCAAAGTAATTAATACGTAGTCTTTAAAACTGCCGCCGCCCCTTTTTGCCGTTGTGCCGACTAATTCCTCTTCTTCTTGGTAAATTTCCTTTGTCATAACTATCCGCCTCTCTTTTTGTTGCTTTTCTTAAAGTGCACGAATCCGCCAGTTAAGCACTTCCTGCAAATCAATAACGACCATCCCATCTACTACTCTGCCATTCATATTGACCGGCGGATAAGAGCCGCAGACCACCGCACCCGAAATAAATTGGTGATCTTCGATGGTATAAGTGGTCCGGCATGCATCACACACAAGCGTTTCACCAGCCAAGGAAAAAGTCTGACCGCGGCAGGGCTCACACATGCTGCTGCCGGCAAATAAGCGTCCGCTGGGAGTGATATATGCCATTAGCGGCACGACTGTTCCCTGGTCATTTTCCGCGCTGAAAGAAACGATGCTGTAACGCTCTAAATCAGCCAGCGGAAATTTGATTTGACCTTCTTCAATCAACGGTTCTATTGCCGTCATCGAGATAAAACGCCCTAGATATGAGCGCTCCGCTGTCACCGGCTCCCCAAAATATACCACTTCTGCCTGAGTATCGTTACCCACAAATTGAGAGTAAACAAAGCCAAGCGCCAGGAGAATAACTACCATCCCGGCAATCAGCGGCAGCTTGCTTTTATCAGGCCGAGTAAACTGCTCTTTTTTTCCAATCGTTCTCTTCTTAGTCACAAATAGCCCCCCTGAATTTTTTACTTATTTTCTACTAACCATTGTAGTAGATGATTTTATTATACGGCAACTTCTGTGGAAATACAATAGCTAATTGACTGAAAAATCTCTAGCCAATTAGCAGCTTAACAAATCAGTCCCAAAAAGAGAATGGTCATGGTAGCCATGGAAAAAAGGAGCGTAGAAAACAAATAACCGGGCAGCGCTGCTTTCTGCTCGTCTCCTGCCAAAAGAGCTGTGACCCGCTGCTCCATCTCGCGCGCTCTCCCGGTAAAACTTGTAACAACTCGGTGACTGGGCTGCTGCCGGTCGACCAACAGGCGCCATACTTTCAATAGTGTGGCCGCATACTGCCGCTCACTGCCTAGCAATTCTGCAGTCTCCAAATCACAGAGCCTCTCCCGCTCCAACATGTACCTGTCCAGCAGGATAGTGCTAAAAGGAGTAAAAATCATCATGTCACGCAACAGATGCAGCAACCAGCCCATCAGCATATCTTTGCGCCGGATATGCACCAGTTCATGGGTCAAAATTCCCGCCAACTCAGTGTCGGTAAGTTGCGGCAAGATCGCCGCATTCACCACTACCACCGGCCGGTAAAATCCAGCCGCAAAAGCGGCAAATCCCCTTTGAGCGGTAAAGAGCAGCCGCGGCACCGCTATCCGCCAATGTTGGCAGCAATC
This sequence comes from Dethiobacter sp., assembly GCA_018333635.1. Taxonomy (GTDB): domain Bacteria; phylum Bacillota; class Dethiobacteria; order Dethiobacterales; family Dethiobacteraceae; genus GPS1B09. Next base: position 10,053 of record JAGXTL010000112.1, on the reverse strand, counting down.
CCGGATGATTGACTCGACACGCTGCCGTTCTTCCTTGGAAAGCTCCACGGAAGAAGCCTGCATCCGCCGCAGATAGATGCTGCCGACCAGCGCTTTCAGCAGGCCGACGACTATAAGCAAAACTAAGAGCGGTGCCAAAAAACTGATAGCCGTTTTACCGATGTTGCAAAGGGCCTCAAAATAGTACCAGAAAAGACCTCCGGGCAGCAACCCAGTCTGGCATCTCTTTTCCAATACTGTGTGGTAAAGGGCAAAACCGGCAAAAGGGGCAAAAAGCGCCATCAAATAGAGACTCTTGCGCTGTTTGGGATGCTTGATATTAAAAAGCTTCAGTGCGATGCAGAGTGCGGGGAAAATAAAAAAATAGCCAAAGAAAACATAGATAAAGAATGAGTGCAGATCACTTACCCTCATCTGTCCCACCTTCCTTGTACTCAGCCAATAATTTCTCCAATTTAGCTATTGTCTCCCGGTCATGGCGACCAACACGGGACAGGAAATGGGACACGGTTGCCTCGGCAAAGTCTTCCAGCAAACTATCAACCACGTTGCCGACTACGTTTACAGTGAATTCATCCCGGCTGAGCGCAGGTTCATAAAAAGATACATTACCCTCTTTGCGTTTGCGGAGAATTTTTTTATCTGACAGCCGTGCCATAATTGTCATTACAGTAGTATAGGCGATCTCCCGGCGAGCGGACAAATCCTCAAAAACATCCCTCACGCAGACCTCACAGCCTTTGCGCCAGATAATGTCCATTATTTCGCTCTCTAAGCTGCCAAGCATTTTATTCAAACCATTCTGTCCCGGCTTAAAATCCATGGATTTCATTTAGCCACCTCTTTTCCAACTTTGTATCCATCACCGCAACCTGCGACCATTACATTAAAAGCTAAACATTAACCCTCTCCTCTCCTGCTTGGAGAGGGAGAAGCGTCGCAAGGGTGAGATGGTTTATTCTCAGTTAGCTTAACTATACCGCCATTATTTACTACAGTCAATAGTAAAAACCCCCTTTCAGCCTTATACCACACAAAATTCTAGTTTTTCACTTTTCAACTATGCTGTCAAACTAACCCTTTTATCCGGCTGCAGCTACTCTTGCGACTAACTTATCCTTTTAAAACAACCTGGTTTGGTTTGATAGATATTGGCAATAATGATATAATCGTATAAAGTGATGAAGGGGGTTAGGAAGAGATGTCGCCTCTAAACGCTGATCAGGTTAAGTTCAGATTGGATGGCTTTTTTGAAACCCGACACGAAGTAATTTTTGCCTATCTGTTCGGATCTGTAGCCAGAGGAAACGCCGGCCCTCTTAGCGATATTGACATTGCAGTATATCTCGATCCACTGCAATTACCGAAAAAAACCGGTTACGGCTTTCATAGTGAGCTGTTGGTTGAATTACAAGCTTTACTGGCCAATGATACAGATCTGGTTTTATTAAACCAGGCTTCAACAGTTACCAAATACCAGGTAATTAAAAATGGCATGTTGATCTTTTGTCGTTCAGAAGAAAGCCGCAGAGATTTTCATGACCATACAGTCAAGGCATACTTAGATTTAAAGCCACTGCTAAAAGTTCAGAGGTTTTACTTGCAGAAGCGGTTGGCGACAGGCATCTTCGGAGGTGGAAACGTTGGTTGATGTGGAGTTGAATATACGGGAATTGATATGACAAGATTAGCCGAAATTCTGAACAACAGTTTGGGTGACTTTACTATATTTGCATCATTTGTGGCAAAATATCTCTTGGAAACCGGCAATTCGTAGTGAGATGTCCGCATAAATCTTTTGGATGAGCCGTGACCGGTTTTTGCTGAGCCACGGTCTAAAACGGAGGAATATGCCACAGAAGAGCCGGAACACTGATTCCGGCTCTTCCATTATTAAGAAAATACTCCAAGGCACCATTACGTTGCACCCTAAGAAAAACGCTTAGCACTTTATTTACGGCTGCCAGGTTTCACAGCAGCGATTCCTTCTTTGCAGAGGGGACAGTCTGCGGGATGGTGGGAGACCACCTCTAAGCGAATAAGCGAGGAATAAGGCACACCAAAATCGGCGCTGCCGCCGCTGCGATCGACAATAGTTCCCACACCCACCGCATTGCCGCCCATGCTGCCGACCAGCTCCAGTACTTCTTTAACCGAACCGCCGGTAGTCACCACATCCTCCAAGACGAGTACACGTTCACCGGGCTGAATGGTAAAACCCCGGCGCAGCGACATCGTGCCGTCTTTGTCGCGCTCGGCAAACAGTCCGCGGATGCCCAAGGCCCGGGCAGTTTCATAGGCTATTACCACCCCGCCAAGGGCAGGGCCGATACATACGTCGACATTGGCCGCTCTAAACGTTTCCGCCAGCGCACCGCACAGCTCCTCTGCATATTGCGGGTACTGAAAGACGCGGGCGCACTGCAAATAGGCGTTGCTGTGACGTCCCGAAGTGAGCAAAAAATGTCCTTCCAGCAGCACTCCCGTTTCTTGAAAGATCTCCAGCACTCTCTTTTCCGTCAGCATTTTAACCCTCCAATTCTGCAAGCAGCCGCTTAGCCGCTTCTTGAGGATGGGCGGCGGCAGTAAGCGGCCGTCCGATCACTAAGTAATCAGCGCCCAGCTGCAGGGCTTCTTTGGGTGTTACAACTCGGCTTTGATCATTGCCTGCGGCCCAGGCAGGCCTGATGCCCGGCGTGATAATCAAAAAATTATTACCGCAAACTGCTCGAATCCACGGAATTTCCCTGGCGGAGGCAACAACACCGTCCAAGCCTGCCTCAAAACAGAGCCGGGCCAGAGAGGCAACCTGTTCCTCCAGTGGTCGGGTGACACCGATTTCCCCGCGCAGTTCCTCTGCCGACATGGATGTCAGCACGGTGACGCCAAGCAACAATGGCGCAGCAACCGCTAGTTCATCGGCTCGTTTCTTTGCGGCGACAACCGTATCAGCCATCATTTTTTTGCCGCCGGCAGCATGGACGTTGAGCATAAAAGCACCTAACCCCACTACAGCCTCCGCGGCGCGGGCCGTCGTATTGGGGATATCATGAAACTTTAAATCGAGAAATACTTTGACGCCGCTGTCCGTCAGCTTTTTCACCATGGCCGCTCCACCATTATTGTAAAGCTGCAAGCCAACCTTAAAGGCACCCGCGTAATCTCCAAGTATTTCTACCAGCGCAAACGCTTCTTGCTCCGTCTCCACATCGAGCGCCACAATTATTTTTTCCCGCACCCGGAATCAGCTCCTATTTTTGCCATTCTTTTTTTGCCAAACCGACAATTTCTCTAACCGAGGCAAAGCCGTTCTCTGCCAGATAAGATCTGATTCCCTCCACCGTTTCCGGGCAGACGAGCGGGTTTGTAAAATTGGCTGCGCCTATGGCCACAGCACTGGCGCCGGCCATGAGAAATTCGATGGCATCCCGGGCGTTGGTAATACCCCCCATGCCAATCACCGGAATCTCCACCGCCGAGGTCACCTGCCAGACCATACGCAGCGCCACCGGTTTGATGGCAGGACCGGACAAACCGCCGGTCAAGTTGGCCAGTACCGGCCGCCGCCGCTCGATATCTATCGCCATGCCGAGCAGCGTATTGATTAAGGAGAGCGCATCAGCGCCGCCCTCTGCCGCCGCCCGGGCAATGGCGGTAACGTCGGTGACATTGGGAGAAAGCTTAATAATTAGCGGCTTTTTTGTTGCGCACCGCAGTTCCCGCACCAAAGCGGCGACGACCGCCGGATCGGTGCCAAACGCCATGCCGCCTGCTTTCACATTGGGACAAGAAATATTAATTTCATAGGCTGCTAACGCAGACAAGTCGTCAAGCACTTCGATAACAGCGCGATACTGGGCCGCACTGTGGCCCGATACGTTAACGATCACAGGCACAGACCACTGCTGCAGTGCGACAATCTTTTCTCTGGCCGCCGCGGCGCCGGGATTTTGCAGGCCAATGGCATTTAACATTCCACCCGTGGTTTCCGCTAACCGCGGCGGAGGATTTCCCGCACATGGTTCTGCCGTAGTTCCCTTAACCACCACTGCTCCCAGCCGACTCAAATCGAAAAATGGGGCGTACTCCTCACCGTAACCAAAACAACCGGAAGCGGGCATCACCGGATTAGCTAAAGAAAGACCGGCAATTTTGACTGTCAAATCAGGATTCAGCAGAAAAATACCTCCCCAGCGGCAAAGACCGGCCCGTCAACACAGACCCGCCTGTATTTTTCCTGTCCCCTCACAGGCACGACGCAACCAAGACAAGCGCCCACGCCGCAAGCCAACTGCGCCTCCAGCGAAACAAAACAACTTCTGCCGTAATAATCTGCCAGGCGGGCAACTTCCTTTAACATGGGGGAAGGGCCACAGGCGTAAACGGTGGCATCTAAACTGGCAATAGCCGGAGCGGCTAAATCGGTAACCAGGGCACGGCTGCCGGCAGAACCGTCGTCGGTCGCTTCGCTGTAATTTGTCGCCAGCGCTCTGTATTCTTCACGCAGAAGCAATTCAGCTTCAGTGCGCGCTCCATAAAAAAAGGAAACCTGTTTGCCGGCTCTTTTTAAAGTGCGCAACAGATAATAGAGCGGCGCGGCGCCAATGCCCCCCGCTACCACCACAGCCTGCGCTCGGTCAGTAAGAGGGAAACTGCTACCTAACGGGCCGAGCAAATCCAATGTCTCGCCTGCTTTTTTAGCTGCCAAAAGCGCTGTGCCGCGGCCTACAGTGCGATAGAGCAAAACAAGCCTGTCTTCTGCAGCATCATGAACACTGATAGGACGACGCAAAAAGGGGTCAAACGTCTCTGAAGCACGCACCTGCACAAACTGGCCCGCCTGGGCAGCAATCCCACGTGCGAGCGTAAGCCGCTGATACCCCGGCGCCACCGGTTCCTGTTTTATTATCTTTAGCGTATGTAGTTTTAACATCTCTACCCTCTGACTACCCGATACGGTTATTTTTCATCACAACACGGCCGCCCACCATGGTCAGTGCCGGCACGCCATAAACAGTCCAACCGTGAAACGGGCTATTTTTTCCCTTAGAAAAAAAAGCATGGCGGTCAATTACCCATGCCGCAGTCGTGTCAATAATTACCAAGTCGGCGGCTGCGCCCGGCCTAAGCGTTCCGCCCGGCACTCCCAGAATAGCCGCCGGACGAGTGGACATTCTCTCTACCAGTTGCATGAGGCTAAGTCGTCCGGTTTGTACCAAATGAGTATAGAGCAAGGGGAAAGCAGTCTCTAAGCCTACAATTCCAAAGGGAGCAGAGTTAAAATCACCGGTTTTTTCAATTTCCGTGTGTGGCGCATGGTCGGTGGCCACCGCATCAATTATGCCATCAGCAAGAGACTTACAGAGGGCGGCAGTATCATCAGCCGTACGCAAAGGAGGTTTCATCTTTGCATTTGTATTATAGCCATCGGCCGCATCTTCAGTTAAAAGTAAATGATGAGGCGTAACTTCGGCAGTGACAGACACGCCGGCCGCTTTGGCACAGCAAATCATTTCCGCAGCTTCTTGGCAGGAAAGATGCATGATGTGCAGACGACAGCCCGTTTCCTTAGCCAGGATTAAATCGCGGGCCAACATAACTGTTTCCGCGCTCTTTGTAATTCCCGGCAGGCCAAGCTTTGCGGCAACCACTCCTTCATGTAGTTGACCTTTACCCGCCAACGATTCATCTTCGCAGTGTTCAAAAAAAGGCACCCCTAAAGCTTGGCAGTAAAGCATCGCGTTTCTCGTCAAAAATGCATCTGCCACACCGCGGCCGTCATCGGTAAAAGCGCGGGCACCTGCCCGCTGCATCAAGGCAAGCTCCGCCAATTCCTTTCCCGCCGAACCTTTCGTCAGCGCGCCAACAGGCCAGACGCGTACATGGCCTGCCCTGGCAGCCAAAGCAAGCAATTCGGAAATCTTCCGGGGATCGTCTAAAACCGGATTTGTGTTCGGCATAGCAGTAATACCGGTAAAGCCGCCGGCAGCAGCCGCCAAACTTCCTGTTTCAACAGTTTCTTTTGCTTCTCCCCCTGGCTCGCGCAGATGGGTATGCAAATCAATCAAGCCGGGAATGACAATTTTATCCGCAGCATCGAGCACTAAGCAGCCTGTTGCAGGTATATCCGCGGCAATAGCGGCGATCTGACCATTCTTTACCAGAATATCAAAGCGGCCATTGAGATTTTGACTGGGGTCCAGGACCGTTCCCCCTCTGATTAACTGCTCCATCCTCTTTCTCCCCTCATAGCTAATCTCCAGCCAGGAGCCAGTGCAAAACAGCCATTCTAGCTGCGACACCATTATTTACCTGTGCTTCAATGCGAGAGCGCGGCCATGCGTAAGCGGCGGCCGATAGCTCCACCCCTACATTAGCCGGTCCGGGATGAAGTAAAATAGCGTGGCTTTGCAGCAACGCCAAACGCTCCTCGTCCATACCGTAAAGCTTGGAGTATTCCGACAGGGAAGAAACGAAGCCGCTTTGCTGTCTTTCCCACTGTATGCGCAGAAGATAGACCACATCGGCCTCAGCTGCCGCCTGGTCAATATCTCTAACAATTTCCGCTCCCAGAGCCTTCATCTCCGGCGGCACAAGGGTAGGGGGGCCTGCCATGCGAACTTTAATTCCCAAGGTTTGCATGGCAAACAAATTGGAACGTGCTACCCGGCTGTGGCGAATATCCCCAAGAAACAAGACATTGAGGCCTGCAAAAGAGCCAAATTCCTGTGAAATAGTCAGCAAGTCGAGCAGTGCCTGAGTTGGGTGCTCATGCCAGCCGTCCCCGGCATTAATCACCGGAATGTGAAGATTATCTGCCAAAAATGCCGGCAGGCCGGATGAAGCATGGCGGACGACCAAGGCGTCTATCGCCATGGCTTGCAAAGTTCTAGCCGTCTCCAGCACGCTTTCACCTTTAATTATACTGCTTGCGCCAATCTGCAAATCAACCAAGTCGGCGCCCAGATTCCTGGCTGCCCGCTCAAATGAAACTTTTGTGCGTGTGCTTGCTTCAAAAAAAAGCGGCGCAATCATCTTGCCGCGCAGAAGTTTGTGTGGCAACAGCCTATGATTATTGTTGACGTCACAGTAATTTTGAGAGAGGGAAAGCAACTGCTGCAACTCTGCAGGGCTCAAGTTTGCCGTGCTTAAAAAGCTTCTGCCTTTCATCAAGACCTCCCTTCCGCAGCAGCGGCAGCAATTAAGCGCCTTGCCGCCTCAATGCCCAGCACATATAAGGAAGCGGTAGGCAGATAGGTTTGCGCCACAGCGTCAAACAAAATATTTGCCGCCGCAGGAAACTCATCGTCCCCTCTCCAAAGCAGCACCGCCAGCGGCAAGCGTGGAAATACGGGCAAGACAGCACCAATATGGCCTAGGTCAGTCTGCACCCCGCCCAGCGCTTTAGCCGCAGGCAAAAATGAATCCGGTTGATTGGCAAACGCTTTCGCCAGCGGAAAAATTGCTTCACATTGAAAAGGCACAAAATGATGTGGGCCTCCCGGCAAATCAAGAAAAGAGAGCCAGCTTGACCTGCTTGGCAGGCCGCTTGCCCCGGCTAAATACTGTAGGGTGAGAATCTCTTCCTCATGATGCAGCTCCGGCCAGGCAGAAGGTTGAATTTTACCGTCGGGATGCTTCACATGGCAAAGCTGCCCAAGGTATGATATTTCAATTAGATTCCCATCCAAGCATACGCCGCCGGCTAGTTCGGCCATCAGCGCCGGATCTTTTTTGCTAAACTCAAGCAAAGAGTCAAGATAGGCCTTTTCGTATTTCATAATTTCCTCCGGGTTAGCTGAAGACTGTCTTATTGTTCGCCATATTGGGACAGGATTCCTTTTTTCTACCCCGGAATTTCAGGAGTTCTTAAGCTAAATTAACGGTAAAGCAATTTTCCTGCCAGTCTTTCCCTTGCGAAAAAGCGGGTGGAACAGCACCTCATGATTGACGCGCCAGAGATTTTCTTGATAACGCAAAGCCAGTTTCATGCAGTGGGCAGGAAACTGTTCATAGCGCAAAAGAGATGCCAACTGGTAATAGTACTCACGCCCTTCCCGGGTAAGGACCATGCGCTGCAGGCAAATCATGCCGCTCTTCTTGAGGTCTGCCAGTACATTTTGCAGCTCGAAACTGTAGACGGCAGACGAGCCTTTGTAAAACTCGTAGCGGTGGCCTGTCCGTTCAGCCGCCGGACAACTGAGCGTAGCCAGAAAAAAAAAGTTATGGATGGTGCGGGGACGGCCAAAAGTGAAAGTGGACAGTAATTTTAGCAGCAGAATATGCTGCAGTGTATAGGTAAAGGAAGAAACAGTCATAATTATCGCCCTCTCTATCAAGCTCCCCTTTAAGTTTGGGCGCAAAGCAGCAAAATTATGCCGTCAGTGCGGAAATAAAAATAAACCCTCCCGGATTTTTATGCCGGTTGAGTTTATTTTTGTGTAGCATTTATGTTCAAGACGAAATTTTTCGCGCCTCTCGCCACACTTCTTTCATTTTATATAACTGATCATCAGCCAGCTTGATCAGTTCGACTTTGCTTTTGGCCGGGTCGGGATAAGTGGAGCTGCCAATGGAAACCGTCAGAACCCCGCCCGCAATCTTTTCAAAACCGGGGAAACGGTGTTTGTTAAGCTGCGCAAGCACCCGAGCGGACAGTTGCGCCGCACCTAAGACATCAGTCTGCGGCAGGATAACCGCAAATTCATCGCCGCCATAGCGTACGGCAACATCTGTCTCCCGGACTGAATCACGCAGCACTTCGCCAAACTCCCTGAGCAGAAGATCTCCGGCCGGGTGTCCGTAGCTGTCGTTATAATCTTTAAAATAATTCAGATCAAGCATCAACAGGCTAACATATCCGCCTTCCCTGTCCACCCGTTTTACTTCTTTGTCCAAATACTCGTTTAGATGACGATGGTTATACAAACCTGTTACTTCATCAAGAATTGCCTGTTGTTGCACTTCCCGAAAAAGCATGGCGTTTTTAATGTGCAGCGACAAATGGTTCACAAAAGTCCGCAGCAACTCGCGCCGCTCCGAGGTAAACTTATATTTCTTCATGCTGGCCACGATCAGCACACCCAGCTTTTCACCACGGTGAATCAGGGGAAGAGCTGCCGCAGAACGGTGTTTTAGCTGTTTAAGCCAAGTCTTGTCCTCAATGCGCTCATCAGTCTGCGGCTCTTCAATAAAGACTCCTTCACCGCTTGAAAGAGCCAAACCGGGCAGACAGCGGTCGGCGGGGAAGGTGTCTGGCGCCCCGAAGATGGGCGGCAAATTGCTGGCTGCTAACCGCAGGCTGTTCTCCCCTTCCAACAGCCAGATATTCGCATAGTCAAACTCCAGTGACTCGCGCATAATGCCAAGACTCTGGTTTAGCACCTCCTGAGGATCCAGGGAAAAAGCAAAAAGCTCACTGGCTTCAAAAAGAGATTTTAACTGTAAATTCTGTTCCCTGGCTTCTGCCGCAAAGCGGGCATATCTTTCAACCAAAATCCCCACCCAAAGAGCTATGGCTGTGGCAGCAAACAGATTAAGCAGCCAGTGCGGCAGAAAGGCATTCATCATTCGGCCAAGATTAAACGGATAAAACATCATTCCCAGCACAAGAATAGTAAAGCCAGCGACCATCTTAACACCTTTGCTGCCAAAATAATACGGCAGCAGAAAAGCAGGGATAAAAAATAGCCAACAAGCCCATTCTCCCAACATTTTAGGAAACAAATCGCTCAAAAACATGCTTAGTGCGAATGGCATAAAGTAGAAAAACGCGGAAAGAACGAGCAACATCGCCACAAATAGCCGCCCTTTAGGCCTCTCCGTCATTCTTCCCACCTACTCTCCGCTTTGCGTCCTTCTTCACAAGCATTAGTTCTGTTATACTAGGATTTTCCAATTTTGTCAACTATAGCTTATTGCCATGGCAGGACTTCGTCAAAGTCGTACATTAAGGAAAGCTAAAGCCGCCTGCCTGACCTTAGCAGCCAAGCAACCGACCAGGTTGACATGGTTATTGACCATAGCGGATGTAGCAAGACAGGGTGACCGATT
>JAGXTL010000061.1 GCA_018333635.1 Dethiobacter sp. | reverse complement strand
TTTTGGTCAGTGCCCCCGCCAATACCGTTCACACCGCCTGTAATATGTGTTCTAACTTCTGTGCCGCGAGCGCCATTACGGAAACGGTGGCAGGTACGACACTAGTCCGTCGTGTAGAAGGGCGTGCAAATCATCCGAACACCCGCGGCGGCCTTTGCGCTAAAGGCCAGGCGGCTGTGCAACTGCTCTATGATCCAGACCGTATTAAAACTCCGCTGCGCAAGCGTGCCGACGGTACCTGGGAAATTCGTTCATGGGCGGATGCCTTAAACGATGTGGCGGACGGCTTGCAGGACATTCGCGACACAACTGCTCCCTCTACCGACGCGGCTGCCCGTCGCGCCGCCAGCCGCGTTTACTTCCTGAACCGCCGCGGTTCTTACAGTGGGATGTGGGGCGCTTTTCGCGCTGAATTTGGCTCAAAAAATGTGGCTGCCTCGGCACCGATCTGCGATGCGGCAAAACGTCTTGGTACCTGGCTAGCTGTTAGCGCCAACAGGCGTGTGCGTGACCAGCGAGCCACTGATTTCACATTGCTATTTGGCCGTAACGAACTGGAAGCGACACGCTATCGTCTCGGTTTTTCCCATGAGTTGCTGCAAAACATTAGAGATGGCGGCAGATTGGTAGTCGTCGACCCGCGGCGCACCTATACAGCGAGCAAAGCGCATCAGTACGTGCAAATTATTCCCGGCACCGATTTGATGCTGATTCTCTCGATGTGTCGTGTTATCCTCGATAACAGTTTAACGGGTGCGGCTCAAGCTCCGGGAGCTGCAATCGCCTGGGAAGCAAATCCCTGGGCTAATGTGGCAAGGTTGAACGCAGGCAGTGTTACAAGGCTTGCCGCTTTTCGCGATGAGCTGTACAAAGCTACAGACAATCAGTACTCCCCGGCGGCTGCCAGCTTAGTCTGCGGCGTGCCGGCAGCCACCATCACGCGCTTGGCGGGCGAGTTTTGCGGTATGCTTGACTCTGGTGGCAACCCGCGTCCCCGTTCCGCCGACTGGGCGGCTGTCGCCGATACAACAAGCGGTGTAGCCAAATATTCTAACGGCACGATGACTGCTTGGGCAATGAACTGTCTGACAGGCCTGGCTGGCGGCTTTAACATCGCCGGCGGATATGTGGCAGTTGCGGGAGCACCTGGATCAACAGCTTGGTCATTTGGTTCTCCGTCAAATGGAGCTCGGGCAGCTGAATCTCTCACTCTCGCCGCCGGCTATCCGTTCAGCGGCAATGTGTCTACCGCCAATACGGAGGGTTACCGTACACTGATTCCTTATGCCATCTTAAACGGACTGCCCCGCACTCATCCGGACTTCCGTCGCGTGCCTGCCGGGCCGCTGGCTGCACCGCCTGACGGCACAGGCGTGATTACCACCGACGCAAACGGAGACAGATGGGCCGATGTTTACGGCGGCGGCAGTGTAAACGGCGGCGGCGGCATCCGCGGTCTGTTTGTCAATCACACCGACCCGGCGGTGGCAGACGCTGATTCGGATCTTTGGGCGAGAGCTTTGCCCCGGCTGCAATTTGCTGTCGCAATTGACGTTTATCTGAATACTACCCACGAGCTGTTCCCGCCAGGCAGTTATGTCCTGCCGGAATGCACCGCTCTGGAGCGCACCGACGCGACTACCCCTACGACTGTAAGCGGTGAAACAGTTATGAACCTCTGGCAGCAAGCAGTCGCCCCACTTCACAACTCAAGATCGGGGTACTGGATTTTTGCTTCGCTGGGTGCGGCTATGTCAACCCGGCACGGAGTAGACGGTGGTTATTTTGCTCCGGATGCTGCAGCTGCAGCTTATAACACAACTGTGGCCGCTACCGGACGGGTGCACAGACATACTCCGGCAAACGAAGTTCAATTCACACAAAGCATCTGGGGCAATACTGCTAATGCCGGCAGGGTATGGAGCACTGTAACTGCAAACGGTGGTATCTGGACTACAGGTACGCATACTGACGCAGCCGAGCCGGAAGTGCGTTTCAGCTTTACTGCAACTGAGACAAACACTATAACACTTCCTTTGCTAAATGTCCACGAATTCCGCCAGGTTTGGGAAAACACCAGCGCCACTACCTTTGCCAGCCCGCTTGCGCCGCATTGGCGTGCGCCGCGAAATATGCCGACCAGCACCTTCCCGCTGCGCTTTATGGCAGGCGGCAAAGTAATGTGGCATACGATGGCGGCTACAGCAAACCTGCCATATCTTGTCCAGGATTTTGATCAAAGCGCCGAAGTCCGCCACACTAATTACCTGCTGATTAGCCCGACTGATGCTGCTGCGCGCGGTATCGCAAGTGGTAGCTGGGTATTTGTGGCATCGGCTAACGGCAGCCGTCTGCGCGTGCAGGCACTCGTCACCGAGCGCATAAGACCAGGATATGTCAGTCTCTTCCATGGTTACGGAGAGCAGGCGCCGACTAAGCGTACGGCACATCTTCGCGGTGTGAACCCCAACCGTCTGACCTCCTCGCGCCGCATTGATGCCGGTACCGGTCAGTTTACGCCTAATGAGGAAATTGTTCAGGTTGTCAGAGCTTAATTTCTAGGAAAGGAGGATGAATGTCAATGAGAAAACTATTATTAAGTATGATCTTCGCGGCTTTACTGGTCATCTCTTTTGCCGGGCTGGCATCGGCAAATAATCCTGCACTGCCGCTTGCCTTTCCCCATCTTAACTCCAATGATACCGGCTTCTTCGTGACCGAACAAATTGGTACTTTCAGCTCACTTGTCAGGGCGGTGCCGGGGCAGTTGGTGCATAGTGATTTTCAGTTAAACACCAACTCCTGCGCTTCCTGCCATATGACCCACACTGCGGCCGGCGAAAACCTGCTTTTCCAGCGCACCGTTACCGATACCTGTTTTGCCTGCCATGACGGCACGATCGGCGTACTTAACGTCTTGGCGGCACCGCGTTCCGGTGCAACAGGCATTGAACGCTTCGGCGGTTCGGAAACGGCCGGCACCTTTGGGGTGACGGAAGAATTCAACGGTTCCGTGCACAATGTTGAAGGCACGGTCACTGTGAGCGGTGCTCCCGGCGGAAATCGCACTGCTGTCCTCGATTCGGCGGGGATGCTTTCTACCGGTTGGGCCGGCAACTTCAGTTGCTCATCCTGCCACGCTCCGCACGGTTCTTACAGTATTCGTTTGCTTCATGCCAACCCAAATTTCCTGGGCTGGCGTGACCAAAACCTTGCTGAGTCCACAAATTTTGCTACCGGCGGTTTATGGAATAGAGGCAATACACTTGCCATCGGCGCTGTAGTCTCTGGCGAAGTCTATCACAGTGTTGACGTTACGCCTGCTCCAGGTGGCAACATTATCACCGCGCCTTGGCTGTACGGATACCTGAGTGGGACGACGCTAACCGCACCGAGAACGGTAGGGACTCACATCTTCCAGCCTGGTCGTTACAACCAGCATAACACTCGTATTTATGCTACCAATCTCTACGACCCAAACTTGGAAGCAGATGGCGGCGGTCCATTCAGTACAACGGTAGACGCCGTATACTTGTTGAACAGCTTCTTTAGTATCAACTATATGACCGGCGGCATCACCATTACCCCGGAAAACCGCACCAGACTGGCTAATATGGGGGTAAACGAAGCCGATTTGCGGATTGATATCGGTCGTGCTCTAGTAGTAACGGCGAATACCAATCCCGGCAGGCCTGCGTTGGCGCTCGACCATCTTAATACCGAAAGCTACGACCAACTGAACTATAACCGTTTTTGTGCCGCTTGCCATGCCGATTATTTGCCGCAAGGCACAGGTGGCTCAGGTACAGCCTCAGCGCGTGCTGAAACTATGCCCGGCGGTTACGGCACCTATAGTCTGGCTCATCGCCATACTGTAAACCGTGCGGCGACTCAAGGCGAAACAATGACCGTGACCGGCACTGGAAACCGGCTGCTCTGCGTATCCTGCCACTTTGCGCACGGTGCTGATTCACGCATGATGCGTCAGGCGAATGCCACGCTTAATGATTTTAATGCTCCATCGGTAGATGTCAACCCGACATCAGCGCTGAAGCGCTATGTCAATCAGGCAGTCTGCTGGAGTTGTCATGCCAACTCGGCTGCCACCGTCTTTAAGAACACGAATTATTACTGGAATAACTACGCTGCAAACCAAGGTTACAACTGGTAAACGAGAAGCTTGTCAATTTCTTGCCGGCGAGGCTGCATAGCTTCGCCGGCCAAGGAAGCAGGCGCAATATTTTTGGGCGCCTGCTTCCTTGGCCAAATCTTTCCGCTTAAAAATAATGGCACTCTGTGTGCCGGGAGGAATTTTATGCAATTACTTGGCAGGCTAAAAACGAGAGCAAAGAATAAGAATATTGCTATTCTATTAGTCTTGATTGCCGTCGCAACCCTTGCTTATTTTATGGCGGAACGCTCTGGATTATCTCCGGTCACACTTCCGGGTGCAGGCACGACTGCCGCCAGCTTAGCGGCACATCGGGATAAGGCAGTCTACCAGGCGGCGGAAGAATTCATCCTCGCGTTAATCAGTGATGATAGAGAAAAAGTACTTTCTTTGCTGACAGAAGAACACCGTTTCAACTGGACGGATGCATCCTTTCTCTATGACCGTACAGCGTTGCAACCGGGACAAACAGTTGAGCTCGGCTCTCTGCGCCACAGTATAGTCCGTTATATCCAGTCTCCGGAACTGGGCGGTGAGACTTTAGCGCTGGTAACTTTCAAATACACAATGCTCTTCAAAAACGGAGCGGAAGTATCAACAGAAATAAAAGTTGAAGAGAGCATGGCGCTGCAGTTTGTTGATGAGAACTGGCTGATTGCCGCCGACCAGCGTAAGATAATTTCTGAGTAAGCTATCATAGCGCCCTCACCCTAACCCTCTCCCAGAGTGAGAGGGGATTTGGTTAACCAAAGCGCCTGATATTTCTCAAAGCAATATTTGAGAAATATCAGGCGCTCTTTTGGGTTTGTAAACACGCCTCCACAGCTTTATAGCCAATCTTTCTAAAAAAGACGCTTCGCGTTTTCTTTCAGTTGACGCGTCTTTTTTATCCGCTAGGGGCTGCCGCCCCTTCGGCGGGCCTGCGGGCCCTGAGCACCCCGCAAGAGTAAGGGGGCACACCCCCTTACAA
>JAGXTL010000135.1 GCA_018333635.1 Dethiobacter sp. | reverse complement strand
TTTTGGTCAGTGCCCCCGCCAATACCGTTCACACCGCCTGTAATATGTGTTCTAACTTCTGTGCCGCGAGCGCCATTACGGAAACGGTGGCAGGTACGACACTAGTCCGTCGTGTAGAAGGGCGTGCCGGTCATCCGAACACTCGAGGCGGCCTTTGCGCCAAAGGACAGGCGGCTGTGCAACTGCTCTATGATCCGGACCGTATTAAAACACCGCTGCGCAAGCGTGCCGACGGTACCTGGGAAATTCGTTCATGGGCAGATGCCTTAAACGATGTTGCGGACGGCTTGCAGGCCATCCGCAACACAAGGCTTCCCTCTACCGACCCTGTTGCCCGCCGCACGGCGAGCCGCGTCTATTTCCTGAATCGTCGCGGTTCTTACGGTGGGATGTGGGGCGCTTTTCGCGCTGAATTTGGCTCAAAAAACGTGGCTGCCTCGGCATCGATCTGTGATGCGGCAAAGCGCTTTGGTACCTGGCTTGGCGTTGGTGCCGCCCGCCGTGTACGCGACCAACGCTCGACTAGTTTCACGCTGCTATTTGGCCGCAATGAGCTTGAGGCGACACGCTACCGTCTCGGCTTTACCCATGAGTTACTGCAAAACATAAAAACTGGCGGCAGGCTGGTGGTGGTAGATCCGCGGCGCACCTACACCGCGAGCAAAGCTCACCAGTATGTACAGATTATTCCCGGCACTGATTTGATGCTGATTCTCTCGATGTGCCGCGTAATTCTCGATAACAGCTTAACGGCTGCAGCCCAAGTTCCGGGAGCTGCGATAGTCTGGGAAGCAAATCCTTGGGCTAATGAGCCAAGACTGAACGCCGGCAGCGTTACCAGGCTTGCCGCTTTCCGTGATGAGCTGTATAAAGCAGGCAATCAATACGACCCTGCGGCAGCCGCAGCAATCTGCAGTGTGCCGGCAGCCGTCATTACGCGCCTGGCAGGCGAGTTTTGCGGAGTGATTGACCCTGCTAGCGGAAGTGCGCGTCCCCGTCCCGGTAACTGGGCGGCTGTCGCCGATACGGCAAGCGGTATAGCTCAATATTCCAACGGCACGATGACTGCTTGGGCGATGAACTGCCTCACAGGCCTCGCCGGCGGCTTTAATATCGCCGGCGGATATGTGGTTACTGCCTCTGCACCCGGCTCTACCGGCTGGACTTTTGACTCCCCTGACATCGGCGCTCAGGCAGACGAATCTCTCAACCGCGCCGCCGGCTATCCTTTCAGCGGCACTGTAGGAACTGCCAATAACGAAGGTTACCGTACGCTGATTCCTTATGCCATTTTAAACGGACTGCCCCGCACTCATCCTGACTTTCGTCGCGTGCCTGCCGGTCCGCTGGCTGCGCCGGCTGACGGTACCGGCGTGATACACAACGCAAACGGAGAAAGATGGACAGATGTTTACGGTGGCGGCAGTGTAAACGGCGGCGGCGGCATTCGCGGTCTGTTTATCAATCACACCGACCCGGCGGTGGCAGACGCGGATTCGGACCTCTGGGCAAGAGCTTTGCCCCGGCTGCAATTTGCCGTCGCGATCGATGTTTACTTGAATACTACCCACGAGCTGTTCCCGCCAGGCAGTTATGTCCTGCCGGAATGCACCGCGCTGGAGCGCACCGATGCAACCACCCCCATTACGGTAAGCGGCGAAACAGCGATGAATCTCTGGCAGCAAGCAGTTGCCCCGCTTCATAATTCAAGGTCGGGATATTGGATTTTAGCCTCCCTTGGTGCGGCAATGTCTGCCCGGCACGGAAGTGGTGACTACTTTGCCCCTGATGCTGCGGCGGCAGTCTATAACACAACTGGGGCCGGTACAGGACGGATGCACAGACATGCTCCGGCAAACGAAGTTCAATTCACACGGAGCATCTGGGGCAATACTGCAAATGATGATACTGTCGCTGGTCGAGTCCCCGAAATCAGGAATTGGTCGAACGTGTTGGCAAACGGCGGTCTCTGGACAACCGGCACACATACTGGCGCAGCCGAGCCGGCAGTGCGTTTCAGCTTCGTGAACACAGAAGCTAATGTCAACGTGCGTGAATTCCGCCAAGTCTGGGAAAACACCAGCGCCACCACCTTTGCCACACCGCTCGCGCCGCATTGGCGCGCGCCGCGGAACACGCCAACCAGCACTTTCCCGCTGCGTTTTATGGCAGGCGGCAAGGTAATGTGGCATACGATGGCTGCGACAGCCAACCTGCCTTATCTTGTCCAGGATTTTGATCAAAGCGCCGAAGTCCGTCACACTAATTACCTGCTGATTAACCCGACTGATGCTGCTGCGCGCGGTATCGCAAGCGGCGGCTGGGTATTTGTGGCATCGGCAAACGGCAGCCGTCTGCGCGTGCAGGCACTCGTCACTGAGCGCATCATGCCGGGCTATGTCAGCCTCTTTCATGGTTACGGGGAGCAGGCGCCGCAAAAACGTACGGCACATAACCGCGGTGTGAACCCTAACCGCCTGATCTCTTCGCGCCGCATCGACGCCGGTACAGGCCTGATCACACCAAAGGAGGAAATTGTTCAGGTTATCAGAGCTTAAGGCAGAGAGAGGGAATTTGTTGGAGGAGATAATTTCTGACTCTCAAATTGGCCTCTATGCAGATATTTTCAGGTAGATACCGTCTCTGACAAGTAAATCTCAAAAGCATCTCTGTCGATAATAAAGAGGACTGCGTAACCGCAGTCCTCTTTATTATCGATAATCCCGGGAAATCCCCTCTCCCGTTGGGAGAGGGTTAGGGTGAGGGAGTGTTTCAGCATCTTCTAATTACTATTGATAAACTACTACTCTCCTGTTCAAAGAATCGGCAATAAAAATGCGCCCAACTTGATCAATATGCAAGCCGTTTGGCATGAGAAACTGGGTTAACCCTCCACCTTGACTGCCGAAACTGAAAAGATGGCGTCCGTCAAGGGAAAAGCCCGCGATACTGTTAGCCATGTTGTTTGCCACGATCAGGCGGCCGAAGCGATCTAAACCGATGCCACGCGGATTGATCAGCATCGAGTTGCCATGACCGCCAGCAGAGCCGTTGATTACACGCAGCGGGTTACCGTCGGGGGCAAAAACTACAATGCGCGCATGTCCGGTATCTACTACATAAATATTTCCTTCCCGGTCAGTAGTTACACCATTTGGCGCAAATAAATCACCATCCAGACCAACTTCGAGCAATAATTCCTCGCTCTGTAAATCAAAGACTAAAACTCTTCCTCGTTTAATTTCAGTAACGTAGAGCTTACCGCCGGCTAAATGCAGCGCTCCGGGTGAACGCAGGGTTTTGTTTTTGCTGTAGGTTTCAGCGAAAAATCCCTGAAATTCTCCGTCGGAGTTAAAAGTATGAATTCTCCCTTGCTGTAAGTCAGCCACAAAAATACGGGCTTCATCGGCAACAATTCCATAGGGAAAAATGAAATTTCCGCCGCCGCTGTCTCCCCGTTGTCCAAATGTCAGCAGGCGCTGCCCATTTAAATCAAAGATAATCACACGGCTATTGTCAGTATCGCTCACATAAACTCGGTTGTTGCCTGAAAAAACTGCCAGCGGCCTGTCGAACTGGTCCTCGCCGAAGCCGCCATAAATCACCTGCTGAAATGCGGGAGTACCGCCAATAACATTAACAGCAGCAGGGATAGGAAGCTGAGGACGTCCCAGATAATACATATATGCGAAGGTGAATAGGGGAAGGAGAGTGGCAGCTAAATAGATACGCTGAGCCTTCTCCAGCTTGATGGGTCTCCAGAGAAAGCGGACCAGCGGATTACGCATCTTCATCAGCCTCCTTAGCGTTGCTGCAGACGTTCTGTCGCCTGCGCCGCATTCTGAAATAGGGGATTAATAGTTAACGCTTCCTGATAGGCCTCTAAAGCGGCATCAGTAAGCCCTTGGCGTTCAAAAAGGACACCAAAGTGATAGGAAACTTCTGCCGCAGCCGGGTTAAAGGATTTGGCTTGGGAAAGGCTTTCGGAGGCCTCGTCAAACATGCCAAGTTCCCTGTAAGCTATGCCGGCGTTCAGATGTCCGCGATAATCCTGCGGCGCCAGTTCCGTAACTCTCACAAAAGAGGCAAGCGCTTCATTGTAAAGTGCAAGCTCAAAGAAAACATAGCCGCGACTCAGATAAGCAGGCATGAAGTCGGGGTCAAGCCGCAGAGCCTCTTCAAACTGGACAAGTGCTTGGTCATATTGTCCACGTTTAAAAAAGGTATAGCCAAGGTCAACGCGGTGCTGAGGATTAATTGGGTCGCTATCGACCAACTGACGAAAATAGTCTAATTCCCGCTCAATTCGGCGCATGTCAAGATCGCTCCAAAAGAACTGTCTGCCGATTAGCTGGCCTGAAACAGTCAACAAGGAAACAATTGCCAGAGTAGTCAGCACCACTCGCCAGAGCGGGTAATGGCTAGCTTTAATCCTTGCCGCACAAAACTCTTTTTCCATAAGAATGCTCCTTTTTTAGTGTCATTTTTAACTACTTTGGCTTGCCAACATGATAAAACTAAGGAAAAACAGGCAAAGCAGGGCTCAACTCATTTTCCACGATAGGGGTTTCGGCCGCCGGTGGTGGAATATGGCAAGCAAGACATCTGTCCCGTGCATGGCACTGAAAACAAGTATCATCCAGCCCTTGGCCGGGAAAAATCTTTGCACCGCGACGCCGCCGGTTGTGCAGCTCTTGCCAGCCATCTCGGTGAGGGCTTGGATGACATGCACCGCAATACAAAATGCTGGCTTCCGGAAGATAAGCCTGCGGCTGATTATCATGGCAAATCATGCACGAATCCAGATTTACCACTGCCGCCACCCTGTGATTGCGAAAATCCGGCTGATGGCTTGGCGGACGCTGGCGGTGGCAGTCCAGACAAAAGTCGTTCCTCCTTGCGTAAGCAGTCAAGTTCTCTCCCGGAGTAACATCAATTTTCCTGCCGCGCGCGTCGTAGCCATGGCAGGAATAACAGTTTGGCATCTCGCGCGCAAGGTTGCCATGAGTCATTATAAAATCATCAGCCAGATGATCCTCCGGCGTCTTGTCATCCTCATGACAGTCCTGACAAGATAATGCCAGGCGACGGTTAAAGTGACATGACATACAGTCTTCCTTTGGCGCAGCAGTGAATAAGCGATCCATCTGGCGTCTGCCTTCAGGCAAATCCCAGGAAGCAGACGGAATTTCGAGGGCTACGCGTCGCCGACCGATATTTCCGTGCGCCACACCGTCATGGCAAGCAACGCAGCGCACCTGACCGTCGCTATGGTCGGCATGCGGAATTATCAAATCTCCGGTTGCAGTCGTGCCGCGATTAAATGTATGACAGCGCAGGCAGGTTTCGTCACCTACGCCGGCTAACAAGCGTATCGGCAGAATGTATGAGCCGGTGGCTTGCGTATAGGTGAAGCGTGCCAGATCACGCAGCAGCTTGGCAGTTCCGCGCAAACCGGGGTCAGCATGACAGTCCAGGCAGGATTGCTGGCTGTGGGAGGAGGCTTGCCAAGTGTAATAGTGAGGCCGCATGGTATGACACGCTCCGCAGAGGCCGGCCGGGTTTCCTGTAAAATCTCCTAACAATACTAGGAAAGCCATAACACAAAGAAAAAGCAAAACTCCAAAGGCAGCCACGCCCCGCCTTTGAGAATGGGGCATAGCTGCTTCCTCTTCAAGCCATCTTTCATACCAATCCGGCGCTTGGCGGTCAAAGTCATTCGAAGAAGGGTGTTCGCTCATCATGTTGACCAACTTCCTTCAATTTGCTCTAGTTCCGGCTCGGAAACATTTTGTGTGCGGACAAGTTTGCGCAGAGTAAACTTCTGTAGCTTTTGACCGTCCCAAGGTGAAAGGGAAACGGCTTTATGAGGGCAGAACCGGGCGCAAGCGCCGCAGGATAGACAGAGAGATGCCTGATGGCTAAGCGAAATGTTTTCCTCTGATTTCGCCAAAACCAGCGCTTTTGTCGGGCAGAGGACGGTGCAAGCCCGACAGAAATCACAGGCAGAGCTGACCTCCAGGCGGGCGAAAGGCAACGCTTCACCCACATTTAATATGCCCGGGAAAAAAGTTAGCAGCTTTTCCCATAAACGTCGCCGAGCTGTAGTTGTTTTATTCTCTTCCCAAAAGATGCTGCCTAGCAGTACCGCACCACCCTTTGCGGTGCGTGTGGATTCCTGACGTATAAGCGTCAGGAAGTCGCGTCGTGAATAGCTGGATTGTTGCCCGCAGCATGATGTAAATTCTGACGGCGGCGACGGCGAAAGTGTCAGGACGAATTCGGGCAGATTAGCAGCAAGCTGTGTCGCCTGAGCAAAATTATGGGAGAGCCGCCATGCGAGACGTCCTTCTTTATCTAGTGAGCAGTCTTGGCAATGGCCGTGGTGCAGCCAGATTTGGCGGAAGTTGAGCAGCGCCGGCAGCAATAATGCGGCTGGTTCCAGTGAGGCTAAGCAAGAGACGGTTACAGTACCGGGATAAGTCTCTTTTTCTGTTGCCTGACAGGCTATGCGCAGCCGCTCTTCTTTGGCACGTTGCCGGCGCATGGCGCCAAAAAGAGCAAAGATGTCGGCGGGAGGATCAATGGCAGCCATGGGACAGTTGGCAGCGCATAAACCGCATGTTTGGCAGAGACGATGATTTTTCTTTAAATCTACACCGATAGCTTGATGAGGACAGCCATCTCTGCAGGCATGACAGGGAAAAGAGGGGTAAAGGCGGATCAGACAGGACTTATCTTTTGGGAGATCTCCTTTGTCCATGGAACGGCTGAAATAGCGCAGCAGAGCATCGCCAAAGAGTGACATAGTTTACTCCTCGCAGAATTGCCTTAGGGATGCGGCATCCATAATCAGAAAAGCTTCGGTGATTTTGGCCATGCCCCGGTAAAAACCATGATTTGAGACGCGGACGACATCGGCGCTGTATTTGGAGACCCAAGTTAGCATGTGCTCCTTTAAAAATGTCTCCTGCAGTTTCAAGGATGCCAGCAGCTGATCATGCTTTTTGCGCCGCGTAGCTTTGGCTGCCGCCCTACAGAGCAGGTGCATAAACTCGCATTCAACGCTGAGATGGTCTTCCATAAATTTGTTTTCGCCGTCTTCCGGCAGGCTAAAGCCGGCTTCACTGATAAAAACGCGTGCCTTCTCCCAAGCATTGCCCATGACTCGCTTCCATTCTGAAAGATAAACGGAGGCATAAGGATGAACAGTCTGGCAGCCACCGCGGATCAGCAGGAAACTATGTTCTGCCTGGAGTTCTCGGACAAGTTGCTCTAAACTTTTTCCCTCCGTTGACTGCTGCAACTCTGCTAAGCCTTGAACGAGCAGTGAAGTGTCGTCATCCTGGCCGCAGACAAAGCTTTTGAGATAAACAGGGAAATCCGGAGAGGTAAACCAGCGCAGCCATTTTTCTGTGAGGGGACGACTGTAAACTTCGGCCAAAGCGGCATAAAAAGCAGCGCGGTCTCCGCACCATTCCCTCGCGGCTGACGCTTCCTCTTGGTTCAATACCAATGCGGGGTTGTTAATCATAAAGAACCTCCTCGCGTACTTGTGCTTTCTGTCACTTGCTAAGGCTTTCCACATCTCAAAAACTCAGTTTAATAGCAAATGGAAAGGGTAAAGGTATCGCAGCAAAAAAAATGTAAGGATTAATTGTCGTTTTATTTCTAGTTTTTATATTCTGGATGCAGAAGTTAACTCCTGCAGAAAATTGGCCTGCTGCCTGCACTATTGCCTATTTCAAATAAAAGTAATTCCGATGGATATAAGTATTATATATAGTCGAGCTTGCCGTGTGTGATGGCCCCTAAAATGGATATTATTAAAAAGAGAGCATCCAAGCGTTTTCCGGGGCTCCTTGGCTCCGTCGCAGGGGTGGAAGAAGCGAATTTTGCTGTGAAATCAAGGAAGTAAGGGAAAGGATGTTTTTCACAAAGAGGCAGGAAATTTGTTTGTTGTCAACGAAGTATGTCAAAGCAAGTCATAGTTTGTCAAAGGGAGAGAAATGCTATGAAACTGGCGCAAATAGAAGCATTTTATACGGTTATTCGGGCGGGAAGCATTTCCCGGGCGGCGAGGCAGATGCATTTAACGCAGCCTGCGCTGAGCCTCCAGATCAGGGATTTAGAAGAATACTTTTGCGTACAGCTTCTTGAAAGGACTAATAAGGGGGTAAAGCCGACGCCGGCAGGAGAGCTTGTTTATTACTACGGGCAGAAATTGATGAGCATGAAGGCAACGCTCTGCAGCGAAATTGAAAAACTACAGAGCGGTGCGGCTAAACTGATACGCTTGGGGGCAAGTACGGTGCTTGGCGGCTATACCCTTCCTTGCAGCATCTATTCCTTTAAAGAAAAACATCCTCATGCTCAGATCAATTTGTCGTTAGCTAACAGCCGAACTGTGCTTGATGCACTGGTGGAGGGGAATTTGGATATCGCTATAATAGAAGGACCGTTGCCCGAAGGCATTGCCCAGTCTCTTGATGAGTTTGTTTCACGTAGTATTGGCGAGGACGACTTAGTATTAGTGGGGGCTCCACCCCTCATTCCCGCGGGGAGGGAAGCCGTAACTTTGTCGGAGCTGCGGGGTTTGCCGTTACTCGTTCGTGAAAAGGGCTCCGGCGTCCGTGCTACTATTGAGAAAGCGTTGCTTGAACAGGGCGTGCAGCCGGATGAGTTGAATATCATGATGGAAGTTAACAGCTTGGACGCGATAAAGGCTATGCTGGGGATGGGGAAAGGATATTCGATCATTTCCTATATCGGGGTGCGGAAGGAATTGCATTACGGCACGCTGAAAGCGCTCTCGGTGGAAGGGCTATCGTATAGAAATATATTTACCATGCTGCATAAGCGCAGCGCCTTTCTTACTCCTCTTGAAAAAGCGTTTATTGATTTCATGCGTTCAAAGGACAAAGGTTTCTGCTGATTCTGTCGTCAGCGGCCTTTTTTTTATGAGAGCGCTTTAAAAGGATGTGGTTTGCCTGATTCCTTTTGCAACCGTTAAAAAAGTCGTTAAGATAGTTGAAGGTCTGCTCAAAAATGTTCATTCCTCTCCGATTATGATAGACTCTCTTGAGAAGTGGACAGTCTATTTTATTATGGAAAAGAGCAGCACAACCTTAGGTGCTGTTAAAGCCTTGCGGAAAGCAGATTTTAATACCGACGCCTTAGCTCTTTCCCGTTCCATTATTGAAAATCTTGCCAATCTGACCTATATCTTCGAGAAACCAAAAGAGCGCCTGGAGTTATTTCTCAAATACGAATATATCGAGAAATATCAGGCGCTCAAGGAATTTGAGAGTGATTTTCCGGCAGAGGCTATTGCAGAGGAATTGAGAGAGGAAATAAACGCGAATTACCACAAATATAAAAACATGTTTCCCAACAAATTTTCCTGGAGCGGGAAAAGCATAGTTAAAATGCTTTCCGAGTGCTGCTTCCATTCTGATTTCGCTATGGTGTATAAAATGTCAAGCCGCTACCTGCACACATCTATCGGCTCTCTAAGCAATTTTATCGAAAGCTGTCATGGTCCTTCCGGCAAGAAGCTTGCTAAGGAAACGGACTATCAGAAATTGAACAGGGAGGATGGAGATTTGGCGCTGCTGATTTCCGCTCTTGCCGTCTTTAACCTAATAGAGCTGTTTTTAAAAACCTTTTTTCCGGAATTGCCGCCCTATTTTCTACAGGCTCAGGAGGAAATCTCCGTCCTTGTTTCCGGACAGCAAGCGTAACTCAAATAGGCTTACACAGCTACTTTAAGTTAAAGATGCGTAAAAACAGCTTAATACCGAGCCAGGCACCAAGGAAGGAGAAAAGAGCAAATACCCAACCGCTAACGGAAAATGAAGCGATTGAGCTTAAAAAGGCCCCGATATTACAGCCAAGAGCCAGTCTCGAGCCATATCCCATGAGCACCCCGCCGGCTACGGAAACGATAATATGCTTGAAAGAACGAACCTTGCGAATACGCGCCTCGGATGCGGCCAAAGCCGAGATTAGTGCGCCAAAGATAAAACCGAAATTCAGCATGCTTTCCATGGTGAGGAAAAATCCGGTATTGAGTGCTTGTTGGTGACGCGGAAGTTGGTAATAAGTCCAGTCCGCGACCTTGCCGCCTAGTTGTACAAAGACCCAAGTGCCCCAGTAGGTGATGCCGGTGGTGACGGCAAAATTCCTGCCGCGGCCGAGATAGAGAAGGGTGCTGAGGATGGCGATGACAATGGCACCCGTCTGATAAGACCAGGCCTCACGGTAAATTTTGCGCATCGGCATAAACCCGGCAGATTTACTGCCGCTGTTGCCAGACTGTCTTGTTAGGCGCCGTAAATATAGATAGAGCAGAAGCAGAGGGCCTAGATGAATTACCAGAGCCAAGGGCCAGCCAAACTGCGCAGGGAGAAAGATGGCTGGGGACCGGCAGACAAGCGGCAGCCAAAAATTTTGATTCCAGGCGCCTAGGATGGAACCGATCAGGAAGCCAATCAAGGTGCCGTATTGTTGGATGTAACCTTCGCCGAGGCGCATCAGCATCCCGGAGGCGCAGCTGGCGGCCAGCACCATGCCGATGCCAAAGAGGACGGCTCCAACTGCGGTATGGATGCCAAAGGGGAGAGTGCTTAGCGGCAAATGGGTGTTGTTGAAGGCGCTATAAAAAAAGATAGCAACAAATCCCAGAGAAGAGAGAGTTAAAAGCAGTACGGTTGATTGCAGAGGTTCGGTACTGCGAAAAAGGATAAGGTCGCGAAAAGCGGCGCCGAGACAAAAACGGGAACGCTGAAAAACGTATCCCAGTCCCAAACCCATCAGCAGCGAGAACCCCAAAAGCCTGAGTCCGTAGCTGTTAAGGAGATAACCGACGCCGATTGCCAAGGCTAAGAGGAGAAGGGCAGCGAAAGGCTGAAGGTCGCGTGTCTGTGGTAGTGTGACATTTTTCACGTTTGTTTGCGCTGGCAACTTAAAGCTCCCCCCTTTGCGCAGATAAAAACGGTATTTGAAAGGGTCTATGCCGGCATACTTCTCCGCTAGCCCTTTTTCTCGATGGTTATTTCCCAGATACCCTTTGCCACTTGGGCTACTTGCGTTTCGGCCGGGAGCTTCCTGAAATGCAAAGGCACCCCTTTCATCGCACAACTGTGATCTGTCAGTACTATGAGTTTGTCGCCTGGCAGCAATGTTTTAAACATTTTATCAGATCTCAAGATGGGCAGCGGGCACATTTCGCCCAACACGTCAAGTTTAAATTCAGCCACAAAATTTCCTCCGTTATTTGCGTAGTGTTATTTGCAGAAAAGCATATATAAAAGTTTAGGAAATTTATTTTGCTTTGGGTATATTTTCAACATTAAGCGAGCAGATTCCTGCAACCTTTACTTTAGAATAAATTGTTATATGGCGCATGTGCGTAAAAATAGTTTGTAAAACATGTATAACCTCCCTATATACGAAACCAAAATAGTATTATACAAGGGGGGTTTTTTATGGGCAAAAAGATCTTGCTGACTCTTTTGCTAATTTTATTGCTGTCTTCGGCTGCCATGGCACAGCCGGAAACCTGCAGGCAGTGCCACGAAGCAGTGGTGACGCCTTATCTGGCCGGTCCTCACGCTAAGATGGATTGTGCGCGTTGCCATGAGAACAGTCAACCACATGCCGCGAATCCCGACACACGCCCCGGTGTTCGGGTGGACGCGGCAACCTGCCGCGAGTGCCACCAGCTGCAATATGAAAGCTACTTCAGTGAGGAAGGCACGGACAGAACGCCGCAAAAGCAGGAACGGTTTCCCCTTTTGCGCCGCCTGCTGGCAGGCCATCCTTTCGCCGAGGACTACCGGGAACCCCGTTCCCACATCAATATGCTGACAAGTTTTGTGGAAACAGCCCGTCCACGCTCCGCCACCTGTATGTTCTGCAAAAGTAGCGACGTTTACTGGCAGTGGAATCAAAACATTAATTACGAAAGCAACGCGGGAGAATTGCTGGACCAGGGTGTTATCCGTAATCCCATTACGTGTGTTCAGTGTCACAGCCCGCACGTGGGTGGTCTCCGTTTTGTCCAGCCGGCGCTGCGGGAAGCAATCGAGCGGATGCCGGCGGAACATCCAGGCAAAGACGACCCGCTTCAATCCCGCGTGTGCGCGCAGTGCCATGTAAACTATAATTTTAATCCGCAAGCCAGAGGCATTGAGTTTCCCTTTGTCAAAGTTGCGCAAATGCCCGACTATATCCAAGGCACGAATGTCTGGCGTGAGACAAAAACGGGCGGCTGGAAGCATCCCGAGGTCGGCACCATGCTCTACAAAGTTCAACACCCGGAAACTGAACTATATTGGGGCAGTGTGCATCACCAGCTCGGGGTCAGTTGTGCAGATTGCCACATGCCGAAACGGACGGCTGCAAACGGACAACTTTACACAAACCACTGGCTCACGGGACCGCTTAATTTCCCTGAAGAAGCTTGCGGTCGTTGCCACCAGCAAACCGGTGAAGAACTGACTAACCGTGTCAGGGCAATTCAGGATGATGTGTATGGCCTGAAACAAACCGTCATGACTACCATGGATGCTGCGCTGGATAATTTTGCAGCCGCGCAGGATGCAGCCAATGTGAACGAAGAGCTTTTGGAAGAAGCAAGACAGAGCTACTTTATGGCCCATCTCTACTGGGAATGGATCGCCTCGGAAAACAGTGTGGGCTTCCACAACCCGGCGGAAGCCATGGAAGCGCTGGAGACGGCTAACCGTTTTGCCACAGAGGCACGTGACCAAGCTGCGCAGGCGGCAGGCGTAGCTCGTCCGGCACCGGCGCCGGCACGCCGTGTTCCCTGGATACCGCTCCTTTTGGGCTTGGCCGTAGTGGGCGCCGCCGCCGCTTACTTCATCAGCAGAAAAAAATAATCATAAAAGAAAGGTTGGCCTGCTTTTTGTGCCTGGAGTTGTTCCCGGTCGGCCACATGCGTCTCATGGGAAATGGGGTAGAGAGTAACCCTTGACCTTTATAGTCATGTTACACCGGAGATGCAGCAGCTGGCGGCTCGGAGTAAGGAAGGACTGATGCCTAACGGTGCAGAAAAAAGAAAAAACCCTGCTATAGTGCAGGGCGAACAGTCCTAAAATATTACATTTCCATTAGCAGGGGCGCAATCCCTGCTAATTTTTTATGACTCCAACTGTTTTACTTAGCCTTTTCTGTTCCTGATTCCAGCAGTTACCAAAACCCCAGAACCCTTGTTTTTATTGGTACGAGAGGGGGGATTTAAACCCCCACAGGCGTTACCGGCTTAGGGGCAAATATTGCTAATATCTATTATATGATGTATAATATGATGTATAATAGTTATTGGAGTGATTCGATTGAGCGAACTGGTTCGCAAGCAGGTTTATATCACCCAGTCTCAGGAAAACCTTTTGAAAAGAAAAGCAGCAGAGATGGGAGTAACCGAAGCTGAACTGATCAGGGAAGCCCTCGACAGTCAAATGTATACAATTGGTTACCCCCGACGCTCTGCTCAGAAATGGCAGGAAGAAGGGCAGTTCATTGAGGAGAGAATGGCCGGTAAGGAACATTCTGCTCAACGCACATGGAAACGGGAAGAACTTTATGACAGGTAAAGCCCTTATAGATACGAATGTGCTGGTCTATGCTTATGATCATTCCGATCCCGCCAAACAAAAAACCGCATTCACATTACTGGACAACTTGGTTAATTCCGTCAGCGGACTGATCAGTGGACAAATTCTCTCTGAGTTTTTTGTCACGGTCACAAGAAAAATACCCAATCCTCTTACCTTTGAACAGGCGGAGGCAAGAGTGGTTAATTTTTGCCAGATTTGGCCCGTTCTACAGATTACAGAGATGATTGTCCTGGAAGCTATCAGAGGTGTCAGAGCTCACCGTTTTTCTTACTGGGATGCCTTGATTTGGTCAACCGCCCGTCTTAACCAGATCGGCTTGGTATTTAGTGAAGATTTTACCCACGAGCAGTCAGTAGAGGGAGTTCGTTTCATAAATCCTTTCCATGCAGAGCAGTGATTGTACATGACGGGCTGTTTAATCCAAACGCCAATGTTACCAGGGCAGAGTTTGTTAGCATGCTGACGCGTGCTCTGGGTCTAGAGGCGAAGCCAAAAGCAGCAGCCAGATTTACTGATGCAACTGGTTGGGCGCAAGGCGCAATTGGTGCGGCTACAGAAGCAGGCTTAGTTGCCGGTTACGCTGATGGGACGTTTGCTGGCTCCCGCCTGATTACCAGAGCGGAGATGGCTGTAATTCTTCAGCGTGTGATCCGCAAAGGCTTAGTGCCGGTTAATTGGAATGTTGGCACTGACTTTGCTGATGTGCAAGTGCTCCCGGCCTGGGCTGCGGATGGAATCAGTACGGCCACCAGAGCCGGCTTGGTGCGTGGCTTCCAGGATCGGACGTTCCGTCCGGGAAGTGCGACTACCAGGGCAGAAGCGGCAGCTATGCTGTATCGTCTGGTAGCTGAAAGATAGCAGTAATATTTATAGAGCCCTGCCAACAGGCAGGGCTCTATTTACGGGAGGGATAGGCAGAACAAGGCGCTCTTTTTGGAGCAGCAGAGTGTTAGTGTTTATCAAACATTTGTACGTGTTAGAACTCCGCTATAGTGACAGAGTGCTGAGCCTCTGCGCTTAAGGTATAAAAATTTTTGAAGATAGCTGAGCAAATAAAGAAGCCTTGCGAAATCGCAAAGGCAGAATGAGAAGCTAAATTAATTTTGTCCAATCGAAGTAAACTGCTGTCAAATTGTTGTCAAAACCGTTTTTGCACCTGATTCCGGCAGTTTCCAAAACCCCGAAACCCTTGATTTCATTGGTGCGAGAGGGGGGATTTGAACCCCCACAGGCGTAATGCCCACTAGATCCTGAGTCCGTTAATTGCTGTTTAATCTAATTTAGCCTAATTCAAAAAAGCCTTATTTCATGGGCTTTTTTGGCTTTATGGCTGGTAAATATTAGGCGAATATTTAACCTTGTTTAAAGCAGTTTTGCTGTAAATTGTGTAAAACTGTTGTACTGATCTGACCCAACAAGCGGCCTGGTGGCCGGTATTTTTATTTCTGCATTTAAATAAAAAGTGACACATGTTACACCTTAAAAAGGCCCGATGGCCGTTTTTTTGCGTGTGATGGTGGTGTTACTCCGCCCACTTCCAGCCAGTCAGTCGTTCGTATGCCACCCGGCAGTCACGGGCGAAAGTGGCCCTTGCAGAGGCAGGATAGGCCCATTCCGGGTGTACCTTATTCCACTTTCGCAGTCTCCTTGGCCAGGGTGGTGGGGTTTCCGCAGCAAGGACGGCAAGCGCCAGGTGCTTTTCCGTAAGTTGCCGGTGTTTCTCTTTTTGCCCAAACGCTTTTGCGGCGCTGGTTCTTGCTCCCCGGTACAGCCGCTCAACCATGCTGCCGGGGACGTGAGGGAGAACTTCCAGGACAATTCTGTTAAAAGGGGATGCCCCATAGATCACCCTTGGCTGGGTGATGGGACTGATGGGATGCCCTATCCCTGTAAGAATAAAATAGCTGGCCTGCCCTTCTGTCCAGAAACCATAGCCGCTGATTTTTTGGGATACCTCCTGCAGGCGGGCCAGCACACCTTTTTTGTTGACATGGTTTGCGTAAATAGCCAGCGGGATAGTGATTAAGTACGCGAATGTCCTTTCATGGGGGCAGTCTTTTCCCGCTTTTCTTGCTTCAACATACCGCTTTGCTTCGGTTAAAAACCTATCTTCCCATCCTTCCCCTGCGGTAATGTCCAGCGAGATGGTTTCTGTGGGCGGTTCTTTTTTTGCCTGTGACTGAAACCAGTCGGCGGCTTCACTGCCGGACAACAGCTTACCGCCTAGGATGTCACTTCTGAACTGCCTGACATCGGCGTCCCTGTTTACCATACCTGAAAAGATTTTGGTGAGTGCGGCGCAGTGCGCGTCCGGCGGAATGTCTTTGACCTGTAATTCTTTGACTTGGTTTGGCTGCAATTTCGGTAGCCGTGGGCCGCTTGCATGGTAAGCGGCATAACTGGTTAATTCATTTTCCACATCCGCAATCAAGCCTTCTAAAGCTTCCTCATCGCTGCAATTGAGCGCTTCATTGTTCGCTGTGTCAATATACCCTTTTTCAACCACAAGATTCCAGACTACATCAGGAACCTTCCCTATTTCTTTTTGAACCAATTTCCGCCATGTTGCGGGCGGTAGGTGTGTCATATTAGCCACCGCCTAAGATGTATTTATTACATGTTACCATATGGTTGAAAATAATTCAAGGGGAGGGAAAGGAAATGAAGTTTGCAAAAAGCAGTGAGCAAGAGCGCGCGGTTTATACTGTCCCTGAAATTGCCAGTAAACTGGGTGTGAACTTGACGCGGGCGTATGAATTGGCGCGGTCTGCAGATTTTCCGGCACTCCAGTTGTCGAAAAAACGTATTGTAATCCCTAAGCGGGCCTTTGATACCTGGCTAAACGAGCAAGCGCTGCAAAAATAAACGTAGCAAAAAAAGAGCCGCCCCTGTCTGGGCGGCGGAAGGGTTCCTATGTCTACTACTATTTTACTGCAAGCCACACAGAGAAGCAAGACCGGACGCGCAGCTCTGGCATACGTCGAACGCTTCGGTTGGGCGGGGCTGCCTGTTCACAGCGTTAAGGATGGGCTTTGCACATGCGGCAAGCCAGACTGTTCAAACCCAGGAAAACACCCGTTGACGCGGAACGGCGTTCGGGACGCAAGCAAAGACCCAGCGACGATTGCCAGATGGTGGCACCGTTGGCCGTGGGCGAACGTGGGCATTGCAACCGGCGCGGTCTCCGGCTTTTTCGTGTTGGACATTGACGGCGAACAGGGCGCTGAATCCTTGCATGACATGGAGCACGAGCATGGCGCCCTACCGGCAAGTGTTGAGCAATTAACGGGTGGCCTTGGCAGGCACATACTTTTTAGGCAGCCGGACTTCACGGTGGCAAACAAAGTCTGGCTTGCCCCGGGCATTGACATCAGGGGAGACGGCGGATACATCGTTGCAGCGCCAAGTGGCCACATCTCAGGTAGGGCATACAACTGGGAGTTGTCCAGTCGCCCGGGAGAGGTAGAAATTGCAGATGCGCCGGAGTGGGTGCTGGCTATGCTCCGGCCAGCGAGGGACGCGGGGCAAAGGAAGCCGTCGGGGGAATGGCAGCGGATCGCTTGCACAGATGCGCCGGAGGGCGAGCGGAATGAGCGGTTAGCCAAAATTACAGGACATTTATTGCGTAAGTATGTTGACCCGTTTTTAACGAGCGAGCTTGTGCAAGCGTGGAATGCTGCGCGTTGCCTTCCGCCGCTGTCCGTGACCGAAGTCGAAAAAATACTAGAATCTTTGGCTGCAAAAGAACTGCGGCGCCGGGGGTGCAAAATAGGTGAGCAATAGCAAAATTGCAGAATTAGCGGCAGCGCAAGAAAAGCGAAAAAAACAGGTGGAAACACAGACCCAGGCAAACGGGCGCACGATCTTAACAACAAATCGCTTTTTGCGTGAAATTACGAGCGACACACTGCAAGCATTAAACGCTGCAAACGATCCGCCAGAGTTATTCCGGGCTGGCAGTGAAATAATCCGCGTCAGCAATAATGACGAAATAGAACCGGTAACCGTGGCGGCATTGCGGGGTTGTATGGATCGCGCAGCAGACTTTATGAAATTCGACCGGAACGGTGAGCCGGTGCCGGCCAGGCCGCCTGAGGATGTGGCGCGGGACATATTGTCCTTACCGGCGCGCAAATTGCCGTTTCCTCATTTGCAGGGCGTGCGTCACGCACCTTTGTTTCTGAAATGCGGCAGGTTGTTGGTTGTGGATGGTTATGACAAAGGCTCAGGTTGGTTGTTGCGGCTGCGTGGACTGGATGGTATTAAGAGTAATTTGCCGCTAGTTGAGGCGAGACACTGGTTAGATGAGTTGCTTCACGATTTTCCGTTTGAAGACGAGGCAAGCAAAACACACGCTGTGGCACTGCTGCTGCAGGCATTTTTGCGCGAGCTAATAGACGGGGCGACACCGATGTACTTAATTGATGCGCCGGCTAGAGGTACCGGGAAGGGGCTGCTGGCTGATGTGTTAACCTCTGTGCCCACTGGGGGAGATGCGGCGGTTACATCGCTACCTGCAGATGGGGACGAACTTGAAAAGCGTATAACTTCGCTGCTACTTGCGGGGCGGTCACACATTCAATTTGATAATGTGCGCAGATTGAGATCAGCACACTTAGAGGCGGCGCTGACAACCTTAACATGGAGCGGCCGGCGGCTGGGTAAAAGCGAAACCGTTTATATACCGAATCGTGCAACGTGGTTAGCGACTGGTAATAATATCGAATTGTCAGATGAAATGGCGCGGCGCACAATTCCTATTCGCCTTGATGCGGGCGTCGAACGCCCGGAGGATCGCGCTAAATTTAAACATGAATTGCCCACGTGGGCTTACAGAAACCGTCCACAACTGGTAAGTGCTTGCCTGTCGGTAATCGAAAGTTGGATCGATGCGGGCCAGCCACAAAGTACGCCGACCTTGGGGCGCTATGAAGCCTGGGCCAAAGTGATGGGCGGCTTAGTCGGTTTTGCGGGTTATGGGGGTTTTCTATCGAACCGTAAACGACTTCAGGGACAAGCTGATTCCGAGACGCAGGAATGGACAGCCACCGTCAAAATTTGGTGGGAGCTGCACAAAGAGCGACCAATTACTGCCACAGATCTTTTTGAGGTTTTAAAGGAGCATAGTCTACTTTTAGACCTTTGGGGTGGGAGAGCCAAAACCGGCGCACTGCAGCGGATCGGCCACGCGCTTTCAAGAAAGCGGGATCGGGTTTATGGTGATTTAACAATCAGAACCGCCGGCCACGATAGCCTAAACCGGAGCAACGCTTACAGGCTGGAACCTAACGGCGGGGGTTATCATAAAACCCCTGAAACCCCCAATACCCCCAGCGCAGAGCCGGAAACTACTGATTTTATTGACTTTTCGGGTAACGATGCTACCGGAGGTTTTGAGTTTGATGATGCCAAAACCCCCACAAAACCCCGTAAAAACCCCGGCCAAAAAACCCTTAATTCTATTGACCTTTCGGGGTTTTCGGGGATTTCAGGGGTTTTAAAGCCACCTCAGCCGGATGAGCAAAGTGACGACCGCGAACCCGCCATAGAAGTCGAGGAGGTGTTTTAAGTGACCGCTACCGAACTCCTGGACAAGTTAACCCGGTCCGGCTGCCAAGTGACCTTGAACGGCGAGGAGTTAAAAGTTCGCGGGGCGCTTACTGACGACCTGCGGGCGGCGATCCGCGAGCATAAACCAGGACTGATTGCAGAACTGCAGAAACAAGCGGATAAGACGACCAGCAACTCAGAAAAGACCGACCGCCAGACCTTCTTTAACCGCCTCGCCCGCCAGCTTGACAGCCAATGTGCGGCCTGCTTCCATAGCCCACGGCTAAACGAGACAATTTTTGTTATAAGAGACTGGGACACTTACCTGCTGACGTTGCCAGAAAATGCGCTAGTGTTCAGCTTACGGGAGTTGCAGAACATGGCCACGCAGTCCTACACCGACAGCGAACTGCGGGAACTGGCGCAGGCCAAGCGGGAAATACTGTCTGCACATCGGTGCTGGCTGATTGAGAAGCAAAAAGAGCAGCCTGCCGGTATCGAAGCGGCCCTGAAGGTGTTTCCCGGATCGGGGGTGTTTGACACAGATAAATCGTTGGCGACTACCACAGAGGCCCTGGACAAGATCTGTTGCATCTGCCATAGCAGCGACTTCTGGACGCAGCCTGGCGGTGGACAAGTCTGCCGAAGGTGTCACCCGCAGCCACAGACAAGCGAACGTTAGAGGGGTGAATCCATGAGGTACCACTACAGCGAAAAAGAAATAAAAACCTTAGCTGCCTGCCTGACAATCCTGCATGATACAAGGGAGCAGGAGAACGGGCATATCCTGAGCTGGCTGGACAAGTCCGGCATACCACATAAGCAGCGGAGCCTGCAGACCGGGGACTATTCAATCATGCTACCTGCCTGTCCAGAGCTTGGCCTGCCTCGTGACATATACTTAGCCGCAGCCGTGGAGCGGAAATCCGGCGTTGATGAACTGGTGGAGACCATGAAGGACCGGACACGTTTTGAGAACGAACTTATCCGTGGTCAGCAGCTTGAATTCTTCGTCGTGCTAGTTGAGGACGCAGATGGCTACGGCAAAATAGTCCGGGGTGAATACCGTAGCAAGTATGAACCCAAGGCGCTGCAGGCAAGCCTAGCCGCCTTGAGCCTGCGTTACAGTTGTCCGGTGCATTTTGTGCCACGCGAACATTCGGCACGGTGGATGTACAGTCATTTATATTGGCACGCACTGGAACGGTTAAGGCGACCCCCTGCAGCTGCATGGCACTGGCGCAACGGCAGCGGATGCCCTGACCCGACAGCCAGTGAAGCGCTGAAAAATGTGGCGCGAAATGAAAGGGGGTGAACGTTATGCTGAGACACGAACGCGCTATCAGCGGCTGGCCCTGGTTGTTGCCAGCCCTAGCAACTGGCATAGGCGGAACATTGCTAGCGGTGCATTTGCTTTTACTGAGGTGAGGAGGTGGCGCTGTGCCACGGAAATGCAGCATCTGCGGACACGCAAAGCTTGAAGAAATAAACACGGCTTTAATCGAATCGCGGAATATCACGGAAATTGCGAAACGGTTCGCGGTTAGCCATGACGCATTGTTGCGGCACAGGCAAAGCCATATTCCCGCAGGTCTGACGAAAGCACACGAAGCGCAAGAAATGGCCAAGGCTGATACTCTGTTGCATCAGGTTACATCACTGCGGGATACGGCCCTGCGGATCCTGGTGCAAGCAGAGCGAGCCGGAGACCTGCGGACGGCACTGCAGGGAGTGCGCGAGGCAAAAGGGTGTCTGGAACTGCTGGCACGGTTGCAGGGCGAACTGCAGGAGCAGGCGCGGGTACAGGTGGCAGTTCTTGTGCAAAGTCCCGAATGGGTGAACTTGCGGGATAGCATAACCGTGGCGCTGTTGCCGTTTCCCGAAGCACGCCAGGCCGTGGTTGCCGCCATTACTAACAAGGAGGTGATAAGGAACTATGGACAACAAGGGTATATCCCTAGTCGCTGACCTGGTGGCGGCACTGAAACAATCGGCTGGCCTGGATGAAGAACTGGAATATATGATAACCACTTATGGCCTCGACCCGCCCGACGAACAGGACTTAGAGGCGGCCCGGCGCGTGTTGGCAGACTTTCGTAGTCTGGGAATATCTTCCGACAGATGCGCTGAGTGGTGTGTAAATTTGCTTCATGGGTGGGGCAGGTAGCCCACTAGATACCGTATCAAAAGGATGCCTAAAACATCAATAACGGTGGCGCTTCGCAGGAGCGTACAACAGTTTGAAGTGTAGCAGCCGCAAGCCAAATCGTGCATGACCCTAACCCCCATTAAATTATACGAGGAGTGACTAAAATGCCAATTTGGAAAGCACCAGTAATAGTTGCCGGAGCAAAGAAACTGGGCGCAGCAGCCGCCCCGCTAGTCACAAGGGCAGCGCAGACCCTTGCAAAAAAAATCACGCCGCCTGTCGTCACCCCAAGAGCGGCACAAACAGTAAGAGCCGTAGAACAACTTACAAGAAAGGCTCCTGTCGTCACTCCAAAGGCTGCGCAACCTCTTGTCAGGGCAGCTCAGGCGGCGCAGAGAGCGGCTGCACGTCCACCTGTTGTCACTCCAAAGGCTGCAGTTCATGCGACTGCACCTATCATAAGGGCTGCCGCATCTGCTGCAAAGCTGACCCCTGTAGCGGCTGCCGGGTATGGGTTGGCGAGGCTTACTCAGCCTCAAACGCCACCTCTAGTAACTCAACAAACATCGCAGCCGCGTCAAGGCATGGGCGACTTGCATCAGCAGGCAGTGCCGCTGGTACAGCCGCGGACTGCGCAACCATCGCAAGTCACACAAGCCGCCGCTCCCGCGCTAGGCATTGCCGGAGGCACACAACAACAATTCGGTGGCGGCATGATCCAGCCTGCGGCACAGTTTGGGCAAAACGTGGGGGCACAGCCATACACCGCCGTACCACTTACAACAGACAGCGGCGGCTATTTTTACACAGATGAGCAGCCTCCTGTCGACCAGCCGCCTGCCGCTGTTGATACTCAGTTCACGCCGGACTTTAACCTCTTACAAACAGATCTGCTTGCCACAATAGACCAAACGGCGAGCCAGAACGCAGCGCTTGCTATGCAGCATACAAGCCAACTAATGGCGGCAATCGACGCGACAGAAGCGCGGATTATGGAGATGTTCCGTCAGCAGGGCACGGCACTAGACCCTGCCACTCTGTCTGCTCTGCGTTCTCTCCGTGATGGCGTAGAAACACGCAGACGGCAACTCACCGACGAGATGAACCGACGCGGCCTGTTGCAGTCCGGCATCTGGCTTGAAATGGAAGACCGCATCCACCGTGGCCAACTCACCGCAGAAGAAGATTTGCTTGGCCGCAGGTTATCCGACATCCAAAACCGCATGAGCGGCGCAATGATGGATTTTGCCCAGCAGCGGCTAAACATTATGGGCACCGGCCTGCGAGAACAGCGCGACATCATGCGTGACGCTGGCCAGCAAGGCATAGCCGCACGGCAGAACATTATCGACCAGCAGTTTGACTGGACGCAGTGGCAGCAGGAACAGACCGCCCGTAACGCGCAATGGGACAGGGCGTATCAGCAAGAAGAACGGGCAACGGCTGAGGCAAGGCGGCGTTGGGAAGCGGAACAGGCCGCCGAGAACGCACGCTTTGCAGAAGATACACGCCGCTGGGGAGAAGAACAAGCCCTGCGGCTGCGT
The DNA here is from genome assembly GCA_018333635.1 of Dethiobacter sp. Taxonomy (GTDB): domain Bacteria; phylum Bacillota; class Dethiobacteria; order Dethiobacterales; family Dethiobacteraceae; genus GPS1B09. Next base: position 5,735 of record JAGXTL010000135.1, on the reverse strand, counting down.
GACCAAAGATTGCAAGAGCGCAGAGCCGCACAAGCCGGGGCAGGCACAGCAGGAACAACTGCGCAAACAGGACAGCCGACGCAAACCGAGCGGGACAGGGCGGCCTTTTCGGAGGCGTACTCAGCAGTAGTCACCGCGGTAAACGCAGGAACGTCTCCTGAGACAATCAAAAGCAATATCAGAGCGCGTGCCGCCGATCTGATCCGCGACGGTGTAGACGTAAATGAACTGTTGCAATTAGTTGACACGCTCCATTTGCAGCGGATACAGACGCAAGCTCCGGCAGGACAGCAGAATCAGCCGGGCTGGTACACCGGTTTAGATCAATCGCTAGGCGGTTGGCTGCCATGGGGCGCGCCGAGACAGTAAGTTATGGCGAGCCAGTCAGGCTTCATTCCGGAGTAGAGGCATTGCGCACAAGAAGCGTGGGGTGGCCACAGAAAGACAACCATGGGTTGAGGATGGGCTGTTTCTGCAAAAGAACCGGGTAACGGCACGACCTGTTCCGTTACCCGATAAACACCCAGCCGGGCAAGGCCAAGCCATTCTGTCACACTCATTTAACTTAATTGTATTGCAATTCATTTCTTTCATGGTACGATAAAAGAAAAAAATGGAATAGGAATCATCCAACGAAATCTCAGGGAGGGGTATTTATGCGACTATGGGTTATTTGTCTGGCGGTCTGCGTATTTCTGTTGGCGGCGTTGCCGCTGCGGTGGGAGAAGCACGAAGTTGACAAGAATTCTTATATGATGCGTGACAAGTGGACCGGACAATGGTGGTCCCTTCATTTTCTCAGTGTTAACGAGGTGCCTCTGCTTATCCCCCGGTTTCACCCGTCATTGATTCGGAACAGGGCTGCGCTCATAGGTCAAGAGCAACCGGAAATCAGGGAAGCATGGTGGCGAGAAGAAGCTGAGAGACCCGAACCGCCTGCTACACAACAGCAGACGCGGTTTGACTTCATCATCGGCAATTCTACCCCTGAGACGCGCTTTCAGTTGCACCTAGAAAGCCTGGCGAGGCAGCAGCTAGAGAATGACGCCTGGTTTGCTCGCGACTTATCCGTATGTGCTTGGGCAGCGCTGGTGGCCGGGTTTTTCGTTGCCGCCGTGGTGCTGTACCGGCGTGAGCAAGCACAAAAAAACCGAACCGCCATATAATTTTCAAGGCTGGCCAAGCTCTACCGGAAACAGGAAGAGAGGGACGGGGCCAACCTTGTTTGGCAACAAAAACGCCACCAGCGGCGAGCAGGCGGCTTCCCGGGCATTTCTGGTTTTTTCTGCAACAATTTTGCTGGCAGGCGGTGTGACAGCGCACTCGATAGTGCGCTAGCGCAGGAGGCTGGTCAGCCAGCGGCGGGCGCGGTAAGCGGGATATGCCATGGCAAAGGCTAGGATGGCAAAAGTGCGCCAAACGGGCCATTGGTAGTTAACAACAGCATTCGGTCCATCCGTCGCAGTAATTGCCGCAGCTACAACCACGGCGCCAAAGGCAAACTCAAGTAAATACCGTGCAAACCTTATAAGCAGATTCATCGCAATCCCTCCTTTGGTTTGATTATACCGTATATCAGGTTGCCTCGCTTCTGCTGCCTACGCTTTGACGTCACTGGCCGTGGCGTTGAATAATGTAGATGTTCTTTGATTCCTCGACTCTGATCCCCGCAGCGATCTGTCCACTGCTTATTCAGTTTCACCTTTCAGGAGGCGCTGCAACTCGGATTCAGATATGCGCCAAACATCTCCCAGTTTAACGGCATTTATCTTTTCTTCTCTGATCCATTTGTATATCGTCCTTATGTTAAGTTTAAGCTTGTCGGAAATTTCCTTAGGTGTATAGTAATTTTCCATATATCTGCCTCCTCGCTTAGAATTATTCTATCATACGTTACACTATGTTTCAATAAGATGCTTGACGCGGCAAACTTCATGATGTTATACTATAATTAACTAAATTACACTACGTTACACTAAAAGGAGGTAGGGGAAATTGAAAACTTACACTATCCTAAGGGACGGACAGAAAAACCTGCGCTTTACCGGGGAGATGCTGGCTGATGTTGACAATAAGTGGGTAGCTGACATGGTAAATAACAGATGGCACGAGTTGAGCCTGTTTAAGACAAAAGGAGGTAAATATGTGCTGCAGGAGGTTTACTGCACAATATACCAAGGGGAGCTGGAGGCTTACAGTGCGAAAGTTTTAAATACGGCCAAGGAAGTTCTGGAAGCCCTAACCGATGGAGAGGGTGTCTTGACGGATCTAGACAAAAAATTAATGCAGCAGGCAGCAAAGAATGACTCGGCCTTTACTGATCTATGGGTGGAGGTGTTGGATGACGACAGACCACCGGAAGTTTATTGACAGGCTGTCGAAAGGACTTAATTGCGTTTAAGGAAAGGAGGTAACAAAATGATCCGAACTCGGTACGGTGTTAGCATTAGTTGCCCCGACCATGAAGTGGATTTCACCGTATGGATTGAGATTGATCCTAACAAAAACATCGCGGTGCAAGAGGCGGATGCGAAGGCGCGGGCGATTGAGAGTTTCCGGCAAAGAGGTTTTGAAAACATAGTGGAGAGCGAGCTTACAGAGCAGCGTTATCATTATCGGCATGTAACAAATAATAATGGTGCGACACTATAGCAAGGCCGTTTAAACCGGAGGAGGAGCGCAGGACGCAATTTTGACGACGCACATTTGGAGGGAAGATGTATGTCCAAGACAAAATTCGTAGCCGTCGTTATATCTTTTTTTCTGTTGTTCTGTTCTGTCGTTGCCGCAGCAAGTCAGCCGATCAGGGTTACTGTTAACAGACAGGCTTTGGTTATGGATACACATCCGGTTATGCGCAATGGCAGAACGCTTGTACCGCTAAGGGCTATATTCGAAGCTCTTGGTGCGGCCGTTGAATGGGAAGCTTCAACGAGAACAATTACGGGCAGAGGAAATGATAGAACAATTATATTGCAAATCGATAATCCAGCAGCAAGAGTTAACAATAACTCTCTAACCCTTGACGTACCACCTGCTGTAATAGGCGGCAGGACGATGGTTCCGACAAGGTTTATCGCGGAAAGCTTGGGAGCAAGAGTAAACTGGGACGGACAGACTAGGACTGTTGTGGTGGAAACGGCCAATGTGATCAGGGAGACAACTGTTTATAGAGGCCCAAAAAGACCTCTTTTTACTATGCGGGAAATGGCTGCAATAGTCCGCCCTGCTTTGGTGCACGTAGAAACACATCGCGGGCATGGCAGCGGCTTTTTTGTCTCATCTAATGGCTTGGTATTGACCAACGCTCATGTTGCCAGAGGCAGTTTAAATATAACTGTTACGACGCAAACCGGAGACAGGTTTCCTGCGCAAATAGTGAAAATCAATAACGGAACCGATTTGGCCCTTTTAAAAGTTGCGGCCCCTTCTGGTCAGACCTTCCCTATTATTAGGCACAAGGCATACCGCGGCGGAGTCCAGCCAGGGGAAGAGGTAATGGCGTTCGGCAGCCCGCTGGGCTTGCTAGATACGGTCACAAATGGGATAGTTAGCACCCAGCGGGAAATGGATCTTACTTTTTCGGCAGTCTATACTATCCAACACAACGCGGCCTTGGCTCCGGGTAGTAGCGGTGGCCCGCTTGTTAATCTGCACGGCGACTGGATTGGAGTAAATACCTCGGGGCTAGAAAGGTGGGCAGGCTTCAATTTCGCTGTGCCTGCTGACTATTATTACTGGCTAAGAAAACAAGAAGATTATAGTTTGAAAGAAGACTGGTTCAGTTACTATTCTGAAGCAATTCTGTGGTATGAGGAGCATAACAAAATTATCCGTGCTTCGAACGAGGCCTTGGCTGCCCCGTGGGGTAGCGCTAACCAGGTTGCTCTTTTGGGTCAGTCCCTCAATAATTTACGTAACTTACGCAATAAAGCTGCCTCTTATCAGCCAACGTATGCGGAAATTCAAGGCCTACACCAGTTGTATCTGGCTAGGTTGTACGCCGCCTCTGCTCTAGAGACTTTTTGGCTGGATGTAGCAACTAATCGCATACCTTGGTCACGGGATCCTGCTGACCGGCTCGTAAACAACCTCATACGTGCCAACGAAGCCCATTGGGCTGAACATAGCCGAATACTCGCACTGTTCAATTAGTGCGCAAGCAGCCCAAGGTGTGGATTGGCTACGGCCTTGGATAGCACATCATTAATTTTCTTCAAAGGCAGCGGGACACATAACCTAAAACTTTCGGAAAAAACGAAAGGAGGTGGAGATAATGGCCAAGCGGCGCGGGAATAATGAAGGCAGTATCTGCAAGCGCAAGGACGGCAGTTGGCAGGGCAGCGTCCCGGTCGGCTATGACCCGGAGACAGGCAAACCAAAACGCAAATATTTTTATGCTGTGACTAGGAGGGAAGTAGCGGACAAAATTGCAAAAGCACTAGTTGAAGCTAAAAACGGCGGCTTTGTTGAGCCGACCAAAACGTCCTTTGGCGAGTGGCTAGACAGGTGGCTAACTAGCTACAAAAAGGGGGAGCTGAAGGCCAGCACTTATGAGAGCTACGAAGTATTGATTAACACCCACGTTAAACCTGCGCTTGGGAATATCCCTATGGCTAAGTTGCAAGCGAACACGCTGCAGATGTTCTATAATGAAAAGTTGGCGAACGGTAGGCTGGACGGCACAGGCGGTCTGTCCACTCGGATGGTGCGCTATTTCCATGCCGTTATACGCCAGGCGCTTCAGCAGGCTGTTAAAGAAGGACTGCTTATCCGGAACGTGGCCGATGCCACCAGTCCGCCGGTTATTAAAAATAAGCTGATGCAACCTTTGTCTGAGATTGAATTGCTGAATTTCCTGGAAGTCGCTAAAGACGAACGGCTTTTTGCAGCCTACCTGCTGGCCGCCACCACAGGTTTGCGTCGCGGGGAACTGCTGGGGCTGTGTTGGGACTGCGTTGACTTGGAAAGAGGTGTCATCTCCGTCCAGCGGCAGTTATTGGGATTGAAAGGCGGCTTAGTGCTGGATGATACAACTAAGACAAAAAGCGGTAGGCGAAGCGTAACACTTACCGATGACGCGATCCGAGAACTGAAAAACTACAGAAAGAGACAGTTGCAAGAGCGGCTGATCATAGGTGAAGCTTACGAAGATAAAGACCTGGTATTCTGCAAAGAGGATGGGGCGCCGCTAGACCTAAGAGAGTTTACTAAACGTTTCCAGCGCTACCTAATGAATGCTGGTCTGCCGAAGGTGCGCCTGCACGATTTGCGGCATACCCATGCCACCCTGCTGTTGGCGCGTGGCATACCGGCTAAACTGGTGCAGGAACGACTGGGACATTCAAGCATTACTATGACACTTGACCTGTACAGTCACGTTACTCCTGAAATGCAGAGGCTGGCTGCAGAAAGTATGAACGGGTTGCTGGCCAAGGCAGTGGCACAAAAGAAGAGCCCCGCGAAAGCGCAGGGCGAGAAGTAAATAATATATAAGTTTAACTATTAGCAGGGGTTACGTCCCTGCTAGTTTTTTTGGTGAAAAAGTGTGTAAAAAGTGTGTAAACGAGGTGGTTTCATACTTTGTTCCGGATTTACCAAAACCCTAGAACCCTTGATTTTATTGGTGCGAGAGGGGGGATTTGAACCCCCACAGGCGTAATGCCCACTAGATCCTGAGTCTAGCGTGTCTGCCGTTCCACCACTCTCGCATTGAGTGGTGAGCCATGATGGAC
>JAGXTL010000042.1 GCA_018333635.1 Dethiobacter sp. | reverse complement strand
GGCTTCGCCTTGACGAGCTCTTGGATTTCACGTATGACGGTTTTAGTAAAATAATGACCATGTATTTGCATATTCCTATCTTAACATTGCCTGACCCCCGGTGTCAAGTGTGGGTAAGGGTTAGCCCTCTGGGAGAGGGCTAGGGTGAGAGCTTAATACTTAACCTTTACTTAACAATTCCCTGAGACGAGCGGCGATGGTGTGACCCAATTCCGTTACATCACCGGCCCCCATAGTAAGAATCAAATCGCCTGGTCTGACGATACCCAAAACTTTTTCCACAATCAAAGAGGCGTCGTCCACTTGCTCCGCGTCGACTCCGTGGCAACAGATCTTCTCCGCCAGTGTGGCTGAAGAAATACCGGGCAGCGGGTTCTCGCTGGCGGCGTATATCTTCTGTAAAAAGACTTTATCCGCATCATTAAATGATTCGGCAAAGTCTTCTAGAAAATACTGGGTGCGTGTGTAGCGGTGGGGCTGAAAAATGGCTATCACCCTTTTGGAATTGTTAGAACGGGCTGCTTTAAGCGTGACTTTTACTTCGGTGGGATGGTGTGCGTAATCATCTACTACCAGAATGCCGTCCTGCTCCAACAAAAGTTGAAAGCGCCTGTCAGCTCCGCGAAATTCGCTAAGTCCAGCCTGAATAGTATCAAAGGGTAGGCCGAGTTCTCTGCCAACGGCCACCGCCGCCAAAGCGTTTGCCACATTATGACCTCCCGGCACCTGCAGAAGAATTTCTCCTATCGGCTGGTTGTGATACAAGACGGTAAAGCTCGTGCCCCACCCTTTCGGCTCCAAGTTAATGGCACGATAATCCCCCTCCTGCAAGCCATATGTAATGATTTTCCGCAAATGGGTGGGTAGCATATCACCCAGATATTTATCGTCGGCAAAGAGAATCGCACAGCCATCAGAACTGATATTCCCCAAAAAGTTGCGATAGCTTGCCAGCAGCAACTTAAAATCTCCTTGATAGTGTTCCATATGATCTGCTTCCACATTTGTCACAACAGCCATGCGGGGACGGTAACGCAGAAAAGAATTGTCACTTTCGTCTGCTTCCGCCACCACATATTCAGACTTGCCGATTCTGGAGTTACCGGCAAAATCCTTTAAAACACCGCCAATGAATGCGGTAGGATCCAGCTCTCCTTTTGCCATTACTTTTGCTACCATGGATGTGGTAGTCGTCTTTCCGTGGGTGCCGGCTATCGTAATCCCAAAGCGTTCGTTGACAAATTTAGCCAACAGTTCAGAACGGTGCCAGAGATGTACACCGGAAGTTTGTGCTGCTAAGAGCTCAGGATTATCTGCCGGTATCGCCGTAGAATAAACTACCATCTCTGCGCCATTAAGATGTTTAGCATCATGATACAAATGGATAACGGCGCCTTCCTGCGCTAACTTATCTGTAATTTTACTTTGTTTCTGGTCTGAGCCACTCACAAAATAGCCTAAGTCGAGCAATACTCTTGCCAGAGCGCTCATACCATACCCGCCGATACCGATAAAATGAACTCGTTTGATATCCTTCAACAACAGCGACCCCTCTTTCGCGTCGTCCCGCTTGTTAATATATGTCTGAACACAATTTCTTGAAACTCTTTTATCCCTAACTCAACAAGATCCCAACTATTCTCCTACAGTCAAAGGGTATTCGTCAGGAAAATCATGTCGAACCTTAAGCTAAGAAGGCAACTCCTTTTGTCGAATAAAGATGGTTTTACTTTATGAAAAATAATTATGTTAATAGCTTCACCAGCTTTTAATCTGCCCTTTTTAAACAATTCCCCCCACCATTACCGAACAACTCCAGAAAGTAATCCACAGTATCCACAGACTTATCCACAGAATAACCCTCTTTGTTAACGCAAAGTTAAATTTTATCCACATAATTCACAACTTGCTTACATAATATATTTGCCTTGTTTTCGTAGTAACATTCTTACCCCAAATGCCAGATTTTGTCTAAAACAGGCGCAGCATTTAAGTCGAGCTCTGCAAAGCTTTGCTGAACATATAAATCGAAACCTGCAGCAGCGACCATCGCTGCGTTGTCGGTACACAAAAGCGGCGGCGGGTTTAATAGGACACAGCCCTCCGCCTGCAACGCTTCTGATAAACGCCGGCGAAGCAAACTATTGGCCGCCACCCCACCGGCAAGCAATACTGTTCGAACTTGCATCTTACGAGCCGCTAATATTGTTTTTTCTGTCAGAATTTCCACCGCGGCATGCTGAAAGCTGGCGGCCACATCTTCTGCCCGATATTCCTTGCCCTGTTGCTTTAAGGTATTTAGCGTATTAATAACGGCGGATTTAAGACCGGAAAAGGAAAAGTCCAGAATATGATCTTGGTTTGTGAACGCCCTTGGAAACAGAAATGTACGGGGATCCCCATTTGCGGCGGCCCGCTCTATAGCGGGACCGCCCGGATAACCAAGGCCCAGGATACGGGCAATCTTATCAAAAGCTTCACCTGCCGCATCATCTCGGCTGCTGCCCAAAAGAGCGGCATCCGAACGACTGTTAAGATGAAGCAGGCTGGTGTGTCCGCCGGACACCACCAAACAGACGACAGGGAAAGGCACATGGTGAACAAGATAATTAGCTGCCACATGAGAGATAAGGTGATTTACGGCTATCACCGGCTTACCCAAAGCGTATGCCAATGTTTTAGCAGCATTTACACCCACCAGCAAAGCACCTACCAAGCCGGGACCGTGCGTAACGGCAATAGCTGTAAGCTCAGAAAAGCAGATGTCTGCCTCCTGCAGCGCTTTTTCCAGCACTACATTAACGTTTTCCAGATGCTTACGAGAAGCAATTTCCGGAACTACGCCGCCATACTGGCGATGTTCTTCGATCTGGGAGGCAATAACATTGCTTAGTATAATTTGTCCATCTGCAACCACAGCTGCGGCCGTCTCATCACAGGACGTCTCTATACCCAGAATCAGAATTCGTTTCAACGCTTCTCACTCCTATCTGGACGCCATCTTCTCCAACAGACGACCAAGCCTAGTAGCACCATAATACTGCTCACTTTTTTCTTCCGCCAGCAGCACTTTTGACAAATCGTGAAACATTGAGCGTGCTTTGAACATATTTTGATTGATAAGCGGCGCCCAGCGTGTAAGCCCGTCTCTTGCCAATTGCTGTGCTTCCGTCAGATCTTCGGCCACAGCAATGACCATCGGACTTGAGGAGGTTGCTAGTTTTGTCGCTACTGTTTGCCAACGTTGCTGCTCCTGGGAAAAAGCCTCCGCTGTTTCGCCAGCCGTCATCGTCCTGTTACTTCCTTGCTTACGGCGGAGAAAAACATACTGCTGAAGCGTTGCATCACCAAAAACCGCATGCTTGTTTACAAGCGCAAAAAGCGCATCACCCTCCGTAACACCGAATTCTTGCCGAAACTCCTCCGCTAATTCCTGGGGCTGAAAATCCCTTATAGCGGGAGGCGGAATTATTGCTTGAGGTTCATAGAGATAAAGAGCTGCTAACACAGTAACAGCAGTAATAAAAAATAGAGCGCTGAAAAAGACAATTCGCGCGGCACGTGTATGCAGACAAAACTTGACACAAAGTTTTTCAAACATCTTTCTCCCCCATTTGTGGTGACCCCAGAGAATCTTGCTGCCCAGTTACGGCAACAAATTGTCCAGCCACATAACTAGTGCATCTTCATCATGATAATAGTTAGGTCGCAGACCGCTCGACATAAAGCCGTACTTCTTGTAAAGTTTCTGAGCTTTATCGTTGGAAACTCTTACTTCTAAAGTTATGCGCGTTGCGCCTAAGGCTTTTGCTTCGACAAGCAAGCGATCCAGCAGCAAACTCCCCACGCCTCGCCGCTGCCACCGGCGACAAACAGCCAACGTGGTTAGATGCGCTTCGTCCATAATCGTCCAGATCCCGGCGTAACCGACTACCTGCTCCTCTATCATAGCTACCCAGTAGGAAGCAAGCCCGTTATCCATAATTTCATTAACAAAGGCATTTTTAGACCAAGGAGAAGGATAAACCTCTCGCTCAATGGCCACCACACGCTCCAAATGGCAAACCTGCATTGGTTCAATCGTCACGTGCACCGACGGCGCTGCCCTCCTCCCCACAGGTCAACGCCTTTCTCTCCGCCTCTGAACGACGGACGTAGCGGGGCATCAACTCGCGCCAAGAGAAATCGTGTTTAAGAACAAATTCAGCTAGTCCCAGTCTTGCCACCGCTGCAGCCCGGCAAATGCTTCCCTCGGGCGGCATTAAACAGACTCGCTCGCCAAGCTGCGCTCTGATCGCCGCCTGGTAAGGCGGCACACCGTCTCCGACAAAAAGAATTTTTTCGGAACGCACCTCAAGTTCCGCAAGCAGTTCCCAAAGCGGCAAGACTCGTTCAGCGCTAAGCGGCGCTGGACGTGTGCCTGGCACAAACAGCCCGTTATAAACCTGCTCTCGCCGGGCATCAAGAATTGGGCAGATGATACCGGGAAAAAATGGGTGCTGCGCAGCCAGCGCTTCGAGCGTGGAAACTCCCACCACAGGCACATTCAGCGCTTGCCCCAGCGTCTTTGCCGTCACCATTCCGATACGCAAGCCGGTAAAAGAACCCGGTCCGGCAGCCACAGCCACCCCATCAAGCTCGTTTGGCGTTATACCGACATGGCTGAGCATAGCGGCAATCAACGGCAATAAGCGCTCAGAATGGGTCTTTCTTGTTTGCAGAGTGTATTCGGCAAGTGTAGCTTTCTCCGAAACCAGAGCAACGCTGCAAACCAGCGTCGCTGTGTCAATTCCCAGGATTTGCACCGACCTGCCCCCCCGTAATCAGTTGCCGTAAAACAGCCTGATAAGACTCTGTTCCAGCCTGAAACAAAATCTGCCGGCCTGTGGACCCGTCTGAAGTAATCCAGACAATGAGTGCCGGCATTGTAAAAAAGTCGGCAAATTTGCCGGCCCATTCTACCAGTGATACGCCTTCACCATCCAGCGCCTCATCGAGACCCAACTCAAACAGTTCCTCCTCACTATTAAGACGGTAAAGATCAAAATGATAGAAAGGCAGTCGTCCGCTATGAGCATTCATCAATGTAAACGTAGGACTTTGAATAGGTACATACACACCCAGGCCTCGTCCCACACCGCGGGCAAAAACAGTTTTACCGGCACCGATTTCACCGTTTAGGAGAATAACTGCTCCGGGAAAAAGTATCCTGCCCAAAGATTCACCCAGATCCTCCGTCTCTTGTTCGCTATCGGTCCTTATTTCATCTTCCAAGCCTCAACCACCCCTAAAATGCTGAAAACCTGTGAAACTTAGTTTTTCCCGCTCGCCATCTTTTTTAATCAACCAAATGCCTGATTCTTCACATATTTTCCCAAACGAGTGCAAGTCAGTGGCAAAACGGGAAAGATACCCCTGCGCCAGCAAGTCATAGTGACTTGGTCTGACAGAAATGAGCAACTCATAGTCTTCACCGCCATTAAGCGCCAGCTGCCACGGTGAGATGCCCTGCAGCGCAGCCACTGTTCTGGCAGCACGATGAATGGGGAGTAGATCTTCGTAAATGACGGCACCGCAGCCACTTGCTTCACAGATTTCCCCCAGATCTTTGAGCAGTCCGTCAGAAATATCCAAAGCAGCGGTAACGCCGCCGCTTTCAGCTAAGTAAGCAGCTTCGGCAACTCGAGGCGTAGGTCTCGTATGAAAGAGAAACGCCTCCTTGCGCAGGTTTTCAGGACAATTAAGCTGATGCAAAATAATGGCCAGACCAGCGGCAGAAGCACCAAGCGATCCTGTTACACAAAGAATATCACCGGGCGAAGCGCCGCTCCGCAGCAGTACGTTTTCACGTTTTACTTCCCCTTGCACAGTCACACTGATCACTAACGGCCCTGGTGAAGCGACCGTGTCGCCGCCACTTACAAGCATGCCGTACTTGTCGGCCACTTCCTTAATGCCAAGGTAAAAATCAAGTATAAACTCCACCGTAGTCGCTCTAGGAATGGCCAGACCGATATATGCGTGACGAGGCACTCCCCCCATGGCAGCAATGTCGCTAACATTTACAGCAAGCGACTTATAGCCCAGATCTGCCGCACAGCCGGCTGACAGAAGAAAGTGAACTCCTTCCACTAACAGATCCTTGGTTGTAAGCAGCCACATCCCTTCACTCGGCTTTACAAGAGACGCGTCGTCCCCGATCCCCACTTCACCGGGAGCATAGCTGGAACCTAACAGTTCAACTATTTTTTTTATCAGGGCTTGCTCGCCTAAATCACCTATTTGCATCAATTATCACCTATTCCCTAATTATAGCTTCAATTAACAAAAAATACAAGCAAGGGAGATCCAGGTAAAAACTGTACTAGAGAATTTGCTGGCTCAATAAAATTAGGGTATACTAAAAATAAGCCAAAATCCAAGAAATTGAGGTGAAAAATTGTGAAAAAATCGCGTGAAGTTGTGGGTCTGCCTGTAATTGACCTTAAGGAAGGCAAAGGGCTCGGACGGGTACACAGCCTGATATTCAACCCGAATAGCCGCAGGGTAGAAGCTATAGAAGTGGGAGAACGAGTGCTCTTGAAAACAAAAACTGAACTTCTCCCCTATGCGAAAATACGTAGTATCGGCCCGGACGCAATTACTCTTATGCAGCAAGAAGACCTGCTAGATGCGCAACAACAACCGGAACTAGCCTCATTGCTAGAAAAGAAACTGCTTGCTGTCAAGGTGGTAACGGCAGATGGTTCGCTGGTAGGCTCGGTGGACGATTTTTCTTTTAATCCGGCAGACGGGAACATTGCCGAACTATTTATCAACACAGAGAAAACTCGGGTCTCTCTCGTGCTGCCCCTGACGGTGGTAGAAAACTTTGGAAGGGACTTTGTTATTGTGGCAGAAGATTATTTGGCACAATCATGGGAAATTGAAGCCATCAGCAGCGACCGCTCCGGCCGCCAGATTGTTCACTCTCTTGAAGTTAAAGCCATCGAATATGCTTTAGGCAGAGAAGCAGGCCAGGACGTTAACGCTGAAGATGGCACCTCTATCATTCGCAAAGGCGAAAAGGTAACCAGTGAAAGCATTGACTTGGCCAGAGGGAAAAACCGCCTGACCCAGCTGCTGATTGCGGCCGGTGTAGGTGAACTTTTGGAAGGAATGGATTACACCAAGGAAAAACTGGACGCCGGCAGTAAAAAGCTGCTGGATTCCTGGCAAAGCCTAAAGGGTCTTTCACACGAATGGCTTTCCCGCAGGTTGGATGATGACCGTTCCAGCCCCACCGGCGAATTGCGCGAACTCTGGCTGCAGTTGCAAGGCAAACTTACAAAGGGCGGTCGGGAGCTCGAAGATGTGGTACGGCTAAAAATGCACGGTTATGTGGTAGGGAAAACTCTCTCTCAACCCGTCTATGAGCCGGATGGCACTTTAATTGGCGGACGCGGCGACCATGTCACAGAGCAAATGCGTGACAGTGCCGAAACGGCCGGACGATTGCCGCAGCTTTTTCTCTCTGCCATGGCAGGAGAGGTGCAAGTCGCATTGGAACCCATCAAAAAGCAACTGAAAGACACTTTAAACAAATAGCAACGGCAGTTGACGATTGCCTTAACCGGTTAACAGCACTCTCTGTCGGTATCCAATGCTTCTGCCACAACTTTCATCGCGCAAAACTCCCCGCACATGGAACACTCTTTCCTGTGGCCGGGGTTTTTTTCTTGCCGCAGCCTTGCCGCATGTCCCGGATCAATAGCCAAGTTAATTTGGGCCTCCCAGTCCAGAGCTTTGCGCGCCTTGGCCATTTTTAAATCCCAATCGAGCGCCCCGGCTAGGCCTTTGGCAATATCGGCTGCGTGAGCGGCAATCCGACTGGCAATAATCCCCTCTTGCACATCACGGGCATCCGGCAGCCCAAGGTGCTCTGCCGGTGTCACATAACAGAGAAAATCGGCACCGGCCCAGGCAGCCAGCGCTCCGCCAATGGCAGAGGTAATATGATCATAGCCGGGCGCCACATCAGTGACCAGCGGCCCTAAAACATAAAAAGGCGCACCTTTGCAAATCGATTTTTGCAGCTCCACATTGGCCCTGATTTGATGAAGCGGCACGTGCCCCGGCCCCTCCACCATCACCTGCACCCCTCGAGCCCAAGCTCTCTCTACCAACTCCCCCAAGATTAGAAGCTCTTGTATCTGTGGGCCGTCAGTCGCGTCTGCCAGACAGCCGGGACGCAATCCGTCGCCAAGGCTCAGCGTCACATCATATTTAAGCGCAATTTCCAGTAACTCGTCATAACGTTCATAGAGCGGATTCTCACAGTCATGGTGAAGCATCCAGCCGGTGAGAAAAGCGCCGCCACGACTGACAATATCGGTGACACGCCGCCGTTTGCGCAACACATCCACCACCTGCCGCGTCACTCCGCAGTGCACAGTAATAAAGTCAACGCCATCTGCGGCATGTTCCTCAATCACGGCAAACAAATCATCAGCCGTCACCTGCAGCATAGCGCCGTAGCGGGTGTTGGCATCGGCTATGGCCTGATAGATGGGCACCGTCCCCACCGGAAGCGGCGAAGCAGCCAAAATCCGTCGGCGAGTCGCTGAAATATTCGGCCCGGTAGACAAATCCATTACCGCATCTGCTCCGGCAGCTACCACCTGCCTCAGCTTCTCAAGTTCGGCCTCCTGATCAGGAAAATCAGTGGAAGTACCAATATTGGCGTTCACCTTTGTACGCGTCCCAGTGCCGATGGCACAAGGCTCCAGCCCTGAGTGGTTGATATTTGCCGGCACCACCACCGTACCGGTCACCAATCCTTGCCTGACTTGCTCGGGCGAAATAGCTTCTCTCTTAGCAGCCGCCACCATTTCCGGCGTAATAATTCCCGCCCTTGCTTTGCTTAACTGAGTCATCTTCAACACCCTTTCTTCTCTTCTCGCTCAGTTGTGACGCCCTTCTGTAAGACGCGGGAAAAACAATAAGCCGCGAACCAGTTTAAGTCCGCGGCTGTTAGTTAAACATCTCCGCTTACCGTCCTTCCCTACGCTGGTATAATCCATCTCAGGTTCTAAGGGTTGGCCGACTAATTACGCCCAGCCTCTCAGCCTTACCATCGGCACCCCCAGGAACTGGCTATTAAGTTGTTTATCCTAATTCTAACTAACGACACCTTCTTCTGTCAATACTTCCGTCAATGCCTCTATAAAACGTTGATTCTGTTCTGACGTGCCAATCGTTACGCGGATAACATCAGGAGCACCAAAAATGTCGCCGGTGCGCACAATTACGCCACGCTGCAACAACTTGATAAATACGTTCTTGCAATCAGCTTTGCTCTTGACCCAGATAAAGTTGGCGTGAGTGGGTACAAAAGGAAGTCCTAGCCTGTCAAACTGCCTGGAAAGATACTGCTTGCCTTCCTCATTCATTTGACGACTGCGCAGCAGGTGCTCTTGATCTCCGAGCGCCGCCAACGCTGCCGCCTGGGCAACCATATTCACGTTAAATGGCTCGCGCACCCGGCTGAGCAAGCCGATTAATTCCGGCTTAGCAACGCCAAAGCCAATGCGCAAGCCTGCCAAACCATAAATCTTCGAGAAAGTGCGCAAGACAATCACGTTGCGCCCTTCCCTGACAAAGTTGAGCGTCTGAGGGAAATCTTCATCGACCACATACTCGTAATACGCCTCATCAAAGACGGTAATTATTCCTTCCGGCAACTTATCAAGCAGAGTTTTAACTTCTGCTTTGCCCACTTTGGTACCGGTAGGGTTATTAGGGTTGCAGACAAAGAGCAACTTTGTTTTTTCTGTCACTGCCGCCGCCATGGCTTCCAGGTCGTGCGTATAATTTTTTGTCGGGACAACTACAGTCTGCCCCCCCATAATTTTGACGGCAAAATCATACTCGGAGAAGGTAGGATCGGCCACCACCGCTTCCTCCCCTTCCGCAAGAAAGGCTTCCGCAATTAATTTTATCACTTCATCAGAACCGTTTCCCACAAGCAAATGAGCCGGAGTCAGGTTAAGCGCTTCAGCTAATGCGTTTTTCAGATAAAAACAGTTCCCGTCAGGATAAACGGCTACTTTATCGATTACTTCCTGCATCTTGGCGATCGCAGCAGGGGCAGGCCCAAGCGGATTTTCGTTGGAAGCCAACTTAATTACCCCCGAAAGACCTAATTCCCGCTCCACTTCTTCCACCGGTTTTCCGGGCACATAGGGCTTAATGGCCATAATTTGCTGTCTGTGTAATTGCTTTTTCATATCTTGCCTCCCTTACAGCAGCCGCTTATCAATAACTCGCTTAGCTTTACCTTCACTGCGCGGAATTGTTTTTGGCTCCACCAAACGGATTTTGGCACTGATTCCAAGAATGGAATCAATTTGCGTATGAATTTTCCGCTCCAATGCTTCCATTCCTTTTATCTTATCAGAAAACATCCGCTCCGATACTTCCACTTGGATTTCCAGCAGATCAAGGTTGCCCTCCCTAGTTACTACCAACTGATAGTGGGGTTCTGTTTCGCCAATTTCCAGCAGCACACTTTCCACCTGAGTCGGGAAAACGTTTACCCCGCGGACAATAATCATATCATCGCTGCGGCCGGTCACTTTAGCCATCCGCACATGAGTGCGCCCGCACAGACAAGGCTCCACCGTAAGGGTGGTGATATCGCGGGTACGATAACGGATAATAGGCAGCGCTTCCTTCGTTAAAGTAGTGAATACTAACTCACCTTTTTCCCCGTAAGGCAAAACAGCGCCGCTGACCGGGTCGATAATTTCTGGAATAAAATGATCCTCAAAAATATGCAGGCCGCACTTTTCCTCACATTCAACTGCTACCCCGGGACCAATGATTTCACTTAGACCATAAATATCAATCGCCGTAATACCCAATCTTGTCTCAATCTGTTGACGCATATTTTCTGACCAAGGCTCGGCGCCGAAGATACCGGCGCGTAACTTAAAATCTTCCTTTTTTAAGCCCATTTCTTCAATCACTTCAGCAATAAACAAAGCATAGCTAGGTGTGCAGGTAAGGATATCGGTTCCGAAATCCTTCATCACCATAACCTGCCGCTGAGTGTTGCCGCCGGAAATGGGAATTACTGCCGCCCCTACCAACTCCGCTCCATAGTGGACTCCAAGCCCGCCGGTAAACAAACCGTAGCCGTAAGCATTTTGCACAACCGAATTTCGTGTCGTCCCTGCGCTGACCAGGCAGCGAGCCATTAGCTCCGACCATGTGCCTAGATCATTGCGTGTATAACCTACCACAGTAGGTTTGCCGGTAGTGCCTGAAGAAGAATGAAAGCGTACAACTTCGTTCTGTGGCACTGCAAATAAACTAAACGGATAATTGTCCCGGAAATCCTGTTTCACCGTAAAGGGCAAACGTGAGAGATCCTCGAGGCTGTCAATATCGCCAGGCTCTATTCCTGCAGCCTGAAAAGCGCGACAATAATGGGGCACGTTATTATAAACACGTTCTACAATCTTGCGCAATCGCTTGAACTGCAATTCCTGCAACCTATCCCTCGACATGCATTCGGCTTCACTATTCCAATACAAAACTAAGCCCCCCCTAAACAGCTTTACGCAAACTCGTCTATATAAGACAACGCACTTCGACAACCCCAGACCAGATTCCTTCCTAAAAGCTGCAATTTCCTCTAATATCTTCTTTCTGTTACAGGCAAGCATATCGCACTGAGAAGTAAAATAAAATATATAACAAACATTCCCCGCAAATCCCCTCAACTCCCACTCATCTCCCCTCTCCCCCTCATCTCCCCTCTCCCACTGGGAGAGGGCTAGGGTGAGGGCTACACACTCATCTCCCTCTCTCCCACTCATTTCCCCTCTCCCTCCGGGAGAGGGCTAGGGTGAGGGCAAAGAGCCAGGAAGCAACTGAGACCGCAAAGGCACAAAACAAGAAAATCACAGAAAATTTAAGGAGGATAGAATATGATTATTAGCATACTTCTCCCCCCTAAAGCTCGCCTTCTCATTTATTTGTCAATAGCACTATTTATAATTCTGCTTTTGCACCATTCTTTTTCCGGAGGCAACATTGACCCTACCGTTGCGCAGGAAAGGCTTGTTCCCATTTACTATGTGGACACAACAGAAAAAAAGATTGCCTTCTCCTTCGACGCCTCCTGGGGCGCTGAGTTTACCCCGCGAATCTTGGAAATTCTCAGGGAAAACAACCTAAAAACCACATTTTTTCTCACCGGTTTCTGGATTGAAAAATATCCGGACTTAGTAAAAAAAATCGCGGCCGACGGGCATGAACTAGGCAATCATACATGGACCCATCCCCACCTCAACGCCTTAGACAAGCAAAACATTAAACAAGAGCTGGAGCTTGTCCACGACGCGCTCACCAAGCTGACGGAAGTCGAACCAAAGCTCTTTCGCCCGCCCTTTGGCGAATACAGCAATAAAGTTATCGAAGCGACTAACGAACTGGGATATCTTACCATTCAGTGGAGCATAGACTCCCTGGACTGGAAAGATATCAGCAGGCAAGAGCTGGTCCAGCGCGTCACAAGCAGACTTCACCCCGGCGCCATCATCCTTTTTCATAATAACGGCCTCCATACCGCAGGCGCTCTGCCGGAGATAATCAGCTACGCCAAAAGCCAAGGCTACAGCATCGTCCCTATATCCGAATTGCTCCACCAGGCTGACTGGTATATCGACCCTGCTGACGGCGCACAGAAAATACGCCGCTGAATGTAAGCAGTGATTGCTCTTTGGAGCGACGCGTAGAGCATCTGACAGGGGTTGTAAAGCAAAACACCTGTTTGGTATAATAGTGTAAATAATTCTAAGGGGGGACTGGCTGTGGGGAAAGATAAGAAACCTACAAAGCCGGGTCACTTACTTAAAGAACACCCTGTAACATATGAGACTTATGCAAAATTACCGGATGACGGGACGCGCTATGAAATTAACAATGGCCGGCTGGAAGCAATGACACCGGGGTCGAGCGTGGTGCATCAGCTTGTTATAAAGCAAATTTTGTATTGCGTCGACCGGGATTGCTTAAATGAGTATGTTGTTATTCCGGCTCCTTTTGATCTTATCTTATCGCTTACTGAAGTCCGCCAACCGGATTTGGTGATGATTCACCGCAACAGACTTGAAATCATCACGGGAAAGGGGATAGAAGGATCTCCGGATTTAGTTGTGGAGGTGCTTTCACCCCATTCAGCCAAACGCGACAGGCAGCAAAAACTTCATGCGTATGCAAAGTATAATATCCCGGAATACTGGATTGTTGATATAAACAATGAATTGCTGGAGCAATACCTGCTGGATGGGGATCAGTATTACCTGTCTGAAGTTTATAAAGAGAAGGAGCCTGTTTTATCTGCACGTCTGGCCTGCATTTCTTTTACTATGCAGGAGATTATTGACAGCATCCCGGAACTGCCTAATTTCTAAGATACACGCTGCTGGACTATATTCTTTCCCAGAAAAAAAAGCAAGGAACTCTTCCCCTAAACGGCATGGCAGTCCAGACTGTGGTAACCTCAGAAATGGGGAAAGCAATTGCAGCAGCCTACGGGGTGGAGATGATAGAAACGCTAACAGGATTTAAATACATCGGAGAACAGATCAGAGAACGAGTTGATACAGGCCGAAATGTCTTTCTTTTTGGCTTTGAAGAAAGTTATGGTTATCTTGCCGGTGACTTTGTCCGAGACAAAGACGGTGTTCAAGCTAGCCAATTGGTGGCTGAGATGGCCGCCTATTACAAAAACCGGCAGATGAGCCTCTTAGATGCCCTCGAGCAACTGTTCTTAACTCACGGTTATTTTCGAGAGGAACTGATTAACCTGGAGTTGGCTGAAGGTGAACTCTCTCGAGTAGAACAAGTCATGCATCAGTTGCGCACTACCAGCTTGTTGGCGCTGGACGGAATGGCAATCATCCGCACTGATGATTACCTGCAGCAGCTAAGCACCGACATTAACGGCAAGCAGACCCCTACGGGATTACCCCGCAACAATACGCTAAAATATACTCTGCAAGATTTTTCCTGGTTCTGTATTCGCCCATCGGGCACAGAGCCAAAGATCAAAATCTATCTGAGCGCGCGAGGCGATAATGCCGCATCAACCGCAATTCAGCTTGCTACGCTTAAAGCAAAAGTATTAACTTTGCTGCAAGAGGGTCCGCTCTTTTTGTAAAACTGCCTGAGTTCTCACAAGCGCAGCCTACTTGCGTCGAACCCGCGAGGAAACTTTCAGCAGCTTGTCTCTCATAGTCTGTGAACCGCTCCTGATTTTTTCCTGCCAAGGGAGAAGATAGCGGTCGCCCTGCTCCAGCCTACTGCGGGCTTTTCCCAGCCAAGGGTCGAGAGCAGTCTGCAAATTGCCGAAGCGGCCGCTGTTTAAGAGGATAAAACCGACGACAATGGCGGCCGTACCGCCAAGCAAAAAGAGGATGGAACGAAGCGCCGACCTGTTACCTGGTTCCGCTAACGCCCCCGGTGCAGGCGCCGCACGCTCTCCCTCCGGACCGTAGAAATAAAAGGCCACCGCATCGGCAAAGAGGGCTATCCCCTTTTTTGCCGCTTCTCTGGAATTGGTATGAGCACCCACTTCCAATAAGAGATTAAATGGCGTCAAATCCTGATTATAATTACCGCGCGCCATGAAAATGCCTTTAATCAAATTAGGATGAACCTGATCAGTAATCCGTTTTAAGTCAAGCGCAAACTGGCGCGTTACTTGCATATTAGGATTTTGCCGTCCCACGACAAATTTAACTTGCGTTACCCATTCACCGTCGATTTGCGTAGCATAGACATGACGCGGCGCCGCATCGCGATGTACATCAAAAATCACATCAGGCCCTTTGGCCAGCAGCCTTTCTGTCGTCACACGGGAGCGACGGTAAGCACCACGGTCGTGAGGAAGATGCAGCGTCTGATCAAATACGACCCGGACACCTTTCTCCTCCAAGTTTTCGGCGAAGACCCGCCCTACGCCATGAATCCCCCCCTTGGGAACAACAAAAGCGTCGCCGTCACTCGGTATATACGCCTCGGCGTTATGGGTATGGTAAATCCCGATCAACCCTCTCGGAGCCGCTGTCGGTTCCACATCTTCATTTTCTGCAGCTGGTTGAGCAGGATAGCCACTAAAACCCAAACGATCCAGCCAAGCCACAAAAATACTTTCCCTCTGCTCACTGAATACGGCACCAACCTCCCGCACGAAACGGGAGTGAGCAGTGCGATTATTGATGCGAACAACACGGTAAAGCCTGTTGTCACCTGAAATAAACTCGTCGCCCACATGAATCCTACGGCCGGTAATTAAGAGTTCCCGGCCATTTTCGTCAAGCATCGTCCAATATTTGGCAGCCAGTACATCTTCTTTAGAAATATCATCCATCGGCCAGGCAAAAAACTCTGATAACGGCCTTACAGCAGGCAGGGCACCAACTGCCGCCCTCTCTGCAAGCAGACCTACCAATGGCACGGCAACCAGCAAAAGCAAAATAAAGATACGCTGTCTCATACTTTCGGTCCTCCTTGCAAACGCTCCAAAATTTCTCCCACTAATTCCGCCAACAATACTGCACCCATGCCGCCAATTACGGCCGCACCAAAAATGCCGGTTGAACCTAAGACAATGGGAACATGCAACTGGTAAATGAACAGATTTTCCAGCCAGGCAAATATGTCAGTGAGAATCACGCCAAAAACACCGCCGATGAAAGCAGCCCGCCGTGATCTCCCCAGAACATATGCGATGACTGCCGCCAACAAAGCCGGAACAAACAAAGGATCCAGATCAAAACCTAAAGCTCCGGGCTCCACAGGCAGAATCTTATCTGTCAGATAGACCAATACTGCCACCGCACCTGTGGTGATCAATGCCCTTCGTTTCTCAGAAGCTTCATCTGCCGTCACAATCAGGTAAATTGCCACACCCATCGGGATAATTGCTCCTCCGATATTAATTGACAAACCGTATATAAGCGGAATGTTGGGTAAAAACCCGGCTGCCAGCATTGAGAGCAGAATTACCAGTGCCTCTACTTTTTTCAGGCGCATTCTATCTAGCACGCGGTGGAGAAAACCAAAATATACTAATGCGGTAACCACAATCAGGATTAAAATACCCAAATTACTCGTGTACATTTTTTCTCCCCTTTCTATTGCGGCGGCTCACTGTGCTTAGTCTTCCCGCAACAAGCAAAAAAAATCATCATTACCAATAAAAAAACCGCAGCATTTTTGCCTGCGGTTTTTACTCGCCATAAATTATCTTTACCTTTTAACTTTCTTCTTGCCTGCCTGTTCACACACATTCAGGAGATCTTTAATATATTAATCTTGCCCGGAGGATTGCAGGCTCCTAATAAACAGCCCCCTCCAAAAAACTGAATTAACTTAGGCTTCAACTTTCCGCGATAACAGTGTTTGTCAATTCCCCGACACTGCCAATGCGGACGGTTACACTATCGCCTGGTTTTAGCGGACCCACGCCGGCAGGCGTGCCCGTCAAAATCACATCGCCTGCCTCCAAAGTCATCACACGGGTAACAAACGCCACCAGTTGCGCCGGATTAGCCACAAGCTGAGTTGTGGATGATTGCTGTTTTAGCTCCCCATTCACCGTAAGAGAGATATCCAAAGCGGACGCGTCAATTTCGGTGACTATCCAAGGGCCTAATGGGCAGAAAGTATCAAACGACTTTGCCCTGCTCCACTGGCCGTCTTTCTTTTGCAGGTGACGAGCCGTGATGTCGTTGCCGCAAGTATAACCGAAAATATGCTGCCAAGCGTCTCCGGCCGCAATATTTTTTCCCCGCTTACCGATCACAACTGCCAGTTCTGCTTCATAGTCCATGCGGCCAATCCACTCCGGATAGAGAATGAACTGGCCTGCACCTATCACAGCAGAAGGGGGTTTCAAGAAAAGGATCGGTTCTGCAGGCAAAGCCTCGCCCATTTCCTGAGCATGATCGCGATAGTTCAGGCCGATACAGACAACCTTAGTAGGGCGGCAGGGAGCCATCAGTTCCACCTCGGCCAAGAGAAAAAGCTCCCCTGTTTTATGCCAGTCACCCGTATAGATATCTCCCTCTACCGCATGTAGCGTTTCTTCTGCCAAGAAAGCGGTATATTCACAGTTGCCCTTTTTAAATCTGACCCATTTCATCTTTCGTTTCCTCCTAGAAAAGTCTAGTTTAGCAAAAATTATCCCAAGGAGGTAAGTTTAAATGCTTAGGGGAATAATTGCTAAAATGAAGAATGCGGCAAATTTTCTCAACTACCCTATTTTACAGTATATCCCTATCTCGATCAATCCACTGGCGCAAAACGCAGAATGGTCAAATCCGTTCAACCTCTCCGGCCCGCAATTCTTTCTGTTTCAGGACAGTGCGGCACTTAAAAGTGCATTGACACGCTTACAGATTAAACTGAATTCCACGCCGCCAGAGGAAGAGCTGTATGTAATCTGCCTGAATTTTAGAGCTGAGTTGGTGCTTTTTCGCTACTTAACTTGTAAAATCATCGGTCAAAGCCAGGGAAACAACTGTCACGTTTTCTCCCTGACAAAAAAATACTTCCCTCGCCGTTTCCTGCATTTCGGCTTGTTTGAGAACGACGGAAGGAAGCTGCGCAGTATTAATTTTGAAATATACTAAACTCAGTCAAGCCTAACGAAGCGAATGGACATAATCGCATCTAATTCTTGCAGTTTAGCAAGAATTTCTTCAGAAACCGGAGAGTCAACCTGTAAAACCATCACAGCTTCTCCGCCAATGGATTGGCGCCCTACCTGCATACCGGCAATATTAATATTGTGATTGCCAAGTGTAATGCCAAAGCGGCCAATCACACCGGGCATATCCGTATATGTGGTGACCAGCATATAACGGGAGGGCACTACTTCGATGCGGTACTTACCGATTTGCACAATGCGAACATCATTTTTGTTGAAAAGTGTACCGGCAATAGTCTGAGTGCCGTCAGCTGTTTTTATATTGACGGTAATCAAATTCGTAAAATTTTCTGCCGTCTTGCTGACTATTTCCCGAACTTTAATGCCCCTTTGTTTAGCAATCAGCGGAGCGTTCACATAGTTAATCGTCTCCTGGAGGATTACCGACAGCAGTCCGATTAAAAAAGAGTTGGTCAGCGGCGTCACTGGGTAGTTGGCGATTTCTCCGCTGTAAAGGATATCAATAGCTTCCACCTGTCCGTTAAAAACCTGGGTATAGAATGAACCCAATTTTTTCATCAAAGGAATAAACGGTTTCACATCTGCCAATGTTTCGGGCGGGATCACAGAAACGTTGACTGCGCTGACGAGTGGTTCACCCATCAGAGCATTAGCAACCTGCTCTGCCACCTGCACAGCCACATTGACTTGGGCTTCTTCAGTAGACGCTCCCAAATGCGGCGTTGCAATAACACTCGTCAATGAACAGAGAGGATTGCAGCTGACCGGTTCTTCTTCAAAAACATCTAATGCAGCGCCGGCTACCTTCCCGGACACTAAGGCATCATAGAGCGCTTTTTCGTCGATGAGGCCACCGCGAGCGCAGTTAATAATCCGCACGCCATCTTTCATCATTGCCAATTCTTTTTTGC
Source organism: Dethiobacter sp. (assembly GCA_018333635.1). Lineage (GTDB taxonomy): Bacteria > Bacillota > Dethiobacteria > Dethiobacterales > Dethiobacteraceae > GPS1B09. Next base: position 77,805 of record JAGXTL010000042.1, on the reverse strand, counting down.
CAATCATGTATTTTGTGGCTTTTGTCAGCGGAGCATGCACCGTTATAAAATCAGCCTTACGGTAGATTTCTTCCAGGCTAGTCAATGTTACACCCATTTTTTCCGCGCGCTCCGCAGAAATATAAGGGTCATAAGCTAAGATATCCATATCCATTGCTTTCGCCCGCTTGATAACCTCACTGCCAATCCGACCTATACCGACAACGCCCAAAGTCTTTTTATACAGCTCCACGCCCATAAATTTACTGCGCTTCCATTCTCCCTTTTTCATGGAAATGGATGCGTCAGGAATATTTCGAGCAAGAGAAGTCATCATAGCAATGGTGTGCTCTGCCGCGGAGATGGTATTTCCCTCGGGAGCATTGATGACAATTATCCCCCGCTCTGTGGCAGCCTCCACATCAATATTATCTACACCCACACCGGCCCTGCCCACAACCTTCAGGTTTGCGCCTGCCTCCAGCACCTGTCGCGTAACTTTTGTGGAACTGCGGACCACAAGCGCGTCATACTGGGGAATTTCAGCGACAAGCTGCTCCGGTGTCAAGTCGGTTTTTACATCCACCACTACTTTTTCCCTAAGCTTGGCCACCCCCAAGTCGGAAATCTGATCGCTAACAAGCACTTTCATGCGTATGCCCTCCTCTGATCGCTCGCATCTTTGACAACTTTGTGTCTTTTGTAACTTTGTGTTTTTTGTAACTTGCAATCTGAATAAAAAAATATTCCCTACCTTAGAAAGGTCTACAGGAATACTTTTATGATAACACAATCCCAAAAAAGTGCAAGCATTTCTCAAAAATTATCATGATTAACCGGCAAATATCAAGACTTAGCCCTCTTTTTTTTTATCTTTGCCGCAGCCCGCAGCGCCTCAAAAAGCGCCTGTCCATGCCTGTGGTCGTCTGCCAACCACTCCGGATGCCACTGAACTCCCAGCGCAAAAGGATGACCGGGCAGTTCAATCCCTTCCGCTATCCCGTCGGGCGCTACTGCGGAAACTACAAATCTGCCTGGCAGCTTTACCGCTTGATGGTGCAGGCTGTTAACCCGAATCTCATCTGCCTGCAGGATCCACAAAAGCAAAGACGACCGTCTCACTTTGACTTTGTGGATAGGGTATGTACGCGGCGCTCTTTGCTGATGTTGTATTTTCTGGACACCTGCCAAATCCTGATGTAGTGTCCCGCCTGCCGCCACCGCCATAATTTGCGCTCCGCGACAAATCCCAAGCAGCGGGATACCTTTAGCCAGCGAACGACGGGCAAGATACAACTCCATGGCGTCTCTCTCCGGTTGCACATACCCTTGGCCGGGCAATGCATCCTCGCCATAAAGCCAGGCATCCGGGTCACCCCCTCCGCTCAGGAGCAGCCCGTCAATTCCATTCAGCATTTCCTGCCAATGATGGCGATTCGCGCAAACCGGCAAAAGAAAAGGCACAGCCCCTGTGTTGGCTACTGCCCGAACATAGGCGCTGCTTAATCTGTTCTCATTGTTTTTTAGATTGCAGGAAATCCCGATGCGCAAACTCAGTGGGATAACCTCCTAATTTTTGCACTTTTGACACTTGGCCCCTAATTTCAAATCTTATCTGCTCATCAAAAATCTATTAGTCCCAGCGATATTTTTAAGGCCTGACTAACTTTTAGCATCACACGGCCATCAAGTTCTGTCACTTTGCCCTGAAGACGCTGCTTATCAATGGTGCGAATTTGTTCAAGCAAGATAACCGAATCTTTCTCCAGCCCATATTCCTTGGCTTCCACTTCCACGTGTGTGGGCAGCTTTGCTTTTTCGATTTGCGAGGTTATGGCGGCAATAATTACTGTAGGACTATATTTGTTTCCGACATCGTTTTGAATTACCAGCACTGGGCGGACGCCGCCTTGTTCTGAACCGACAACTGGACTCAAATCGGCAAAAAAGATATATCCCCTCTTCACTTCAAGTTTATTCACTTATTTCCCACCAGCAATTCGGCAATCAGATTAGCCTCATTTTCCACTTCGAAAGCCTCATTGGCCAGCCGCAAATTCAGCTTAGCCATTTCCAAATACCCTCTTTGCATTCTCTCCCGGATTTGCTGCTTTTCCCGCTCCGCCAAGTACAGACGCATCGCCTCCCGAATAAAATCGGATCGCGTCCGCTTTTCATCGGCGATTATCCCGTCAACTTCTTCTAACAAATTATGCGGAAGGCTTATCATAATCCGTTTCGTTTCTGCCAAGACAGACACCCCCCCAAGTTCAGTCTTCCCTAACATAGACCCGCGGTATCCTTCCGCTTATCCGGGTAACCAATTCATAGTTTATGGTATCCAACCAACCGGCCAGTTCATCCACGTGCAACAGGGCCTCCCCCTGGCGCCCGAAGAGGACTGCCTCCTCACCCGCCAGCACACCGCCGACGTCCTGCACATTAATCATGGTCTGGTCCATACAAACGCGCCCCACAACCGGCACGCGCTTTCCCCTCACCAATACCTGGCCAACGTTAGACAGCTTCCGAGGGTACCCGTCACCGTAGCCAAGCGGCAAAGTGGCAATCCGTACAGGCCTGTCAGCCACATAAGTGCTGCCATAAGAAACTCCCGTTCCTGCCGGGATATCCTTGGTAAAAATAATCCGTGCTTTTAACGACATAGCCGGACGCAACACCACAGCCGACCGATCCACCTCTGCGGAGGGATAAAGACCGTAAAGGCTGATGCCGATACGCACCATGTCAAAATGAGCCTCCGGCAAATCAATGCTTGCGGCACTGTTAGCCGTATGCTTCACAGGAATATGAATTCCCTGCGCTGCCAAGCGGCGCACAAGATCGTTAAATCGTTTCAGCTGCCAGCAGGCAAACTTTTTATCAGACTGGTCGGCAGACGCAAAATGAGTGTAGATTCCTTGCAAGATCAACCCCTGCAGCGCCGCCACATAAGCAATAAAGTCGTCTGCCTTTTCACAGGGGAAACAGCCGACCCTGCCCATGCCCGTGTCGACTGCAACGTGAACTGCAAGCGCTTGAGCGCTGTTTCTTGCAGCGCGGGCAAAAGCGTCTGCCTCCTCAAGAGTAAAAACAGAAGGTGTCAGATTATACCTGCACAGGTACGGGGCGTATTCGGCCGGGGTGAAGCCAAGAATCAAAATTGGCACATTAAAACCACTTTCACGCAGCTGGACCGCCTCTTCCACCAGCCCGACACCTAGAAATGAAACGCCGGCGGCCACTGCCGCCCGGGCTACCTCAACAGCCCCGTGGCCGTACCCGTCGGCCTTAACAATAGCCATAATCGATGTTTTAGGAGAAAGATGGTTTTTAAATTGGTGAACATTATGACCGATCGCTGCTAAATTGATTTCAGCCCATGCCGGCCGCAGCGGAAAACCGCACAAAAGATTGCACCACCTATCTTAGCAGTACCTATTGTATTCCACGGCATACTTGATTATTCCTGCTGGTAAAGCTAGGAGCCAAATTGCTTTTTTCCAGGTCTGCCACATCATCTGCCAGCTTAAAAAAACGATGAATCGCCCGGGCAGCATCATAAACGCGACTCTTTTCAATTAAACAGGAAATTCTAATCTCAGAGGTGGAAATGATTTCAATATTGATTTCTTCACTCGCCAAAGCGCAAAACATGCCGGCCGCGACTCCGCTATGGTGCACCATCCCCGCTCCCACTACAGAGATCTTAGCCACGTCACGCTGGTGATACAATTCCTTAGCACCGATGGCCTTGGTTAGCGGCTCCAAAATGAGCAATGCTTTGTCCAAATCATCGGCGTGAACAGTAAAAAGGATATCGTTTTCGCCTTCGCGGCGAATGCTCTGCACAATCAAATCAACGCTAATTCCACCCTGCGCAATCGCGCCAAAAATTAATGCGGCAATGCCGGGCTTGTCAGGAACGCCCACTACGGCAATCTTCGCCTGGTCCTCATCCCAAGCTATGCCGCTAATTGCTGTGCCCTTTTCCATACCTGTCTCCTCCTTTACCAGCGTCCCGGGTTCAGAGTGGAAACTTGAACGCACATGGATCACCACATTATTTTCTTTGCCGCATTCTACGGCGCGTGGGTGGAGCACTTTAGCGCCTTGGCTGGCCATTTCCAGCATTTCATCATAAGTGATTTCCTGCTGCTTTCGTGCATCCGGGACAACTCGTGGGTCTGCAGTAAATACCCCGTCAACATCCGTATATATTTCGCACACCTCGGCGTCTATGGCTGCCGCCAAGGCTACCGCAGTAGTATCAGATCCTCCGCGGCCGAGCGTGTTAATTTCAGCGTTTGCATCGGCACCCTGAAAGCCGGCCACCACCGCCACACGTCCCGCTTGTAATGCCTCCCGCACGCGCAGGGCGCTAAACTGCTCAATACGAGCGTTTAGAGGCACGCCGTCCGTCAGGACGCCCGCTTGTGAGCCGGTAAACGAAACAGCCGGGCAACCCAGCTCCTGCAGGGCCATGGCAAGCAAAGCGATGGTGACCTGCTCCCCCGTCGCTAACAGCATGGCCATTTCACGCTCAGGCGGACTGGCTGAAATACTCTTGGCTAGCGCGATAAGTTCATCGGTAGAATGCCCCATGGCCGAAACTACCACCGCAACACGGTGGCCGGCTGACACAGTTTGGCTGATTCTGCGCGCCACATTAAAAATGCGTTCCACATTGCCTACAGACGTTCCGCCATATTTTTGCACAATTACTGCCATATTTATCCTCCATCTGCTGATAATTGAACTTGCTTAACTGTTTAAAGCGCCAGTTTTACCCACACCGGTCAAAATAATACGGCACCTTACGCCACAGGCGGCAAACGCCCGATGCATAGCCGCTCCGACTAAAGCTTCATTTCCGCTAACAAACGAAATTACCGCAGGGCCGGCTCCGCTTAATACCGTGGCCAGCGCACCAGCCGACTGTGCTGCAGAAAACACATTATCAAGTCCGGGAATCAGCGCACTGCGGTACGGTTGATGAAGCCTGTCACTCATTGCATGTGAAAGAGCCGCTAAATCTCCCCTGCACAAAGCGGCCACCAACAGAGCTACCTGCCCGATGTTAAATACGGCATCTGCCATAGGAACCATTTGCGGCAAGGCCTGCCGCGATTTTTTCGTGGGTAAAGTAAAGGCAGGCACTGCCACCGCCAGCTTCAAAGCGGTTGGCGATTCAATGCAGGTATAATGGACGTCTCCGTCTACGGCACAAGAGGCCACAAAACCACCAAAGAGCGCAGGCGCCACATTGTCAGGATGCCCTTCCATTTCTGTGGCCAGTTGCAAAATTTTCTTAGCCGGTAAGGGTTCGGGCAAAAGAGCATTTGCGGCGGCCATGCCGCCGGCAATGGCCGCGGCCGAACTGCCCATGCCGCGGAAAAGCGGAATACGGTTGTGCTGTCTGATCAACAAAGCGGGCTGTTTTGCCCCGGCCGCCGCAAACACCCTGTGCGCCGCATCCACCATCAGCTTTGAGCCGGATTTGCACAGCAGGTTTGCCCCCTCCCCTGTCACTTCCACGACAGTGGCGCCTGATGGCTCAGGCGCCATTTCCACAGTATTGTAAATATTTAAAGCCATCCCGACCACATCAAAGCCTGGTCCTAAGTTTGCCGATGTGGCAGGCACACGGATGGTAACCATTTTTCCGTTCCTTTCCCCTCTCGCCGACGCAAGCGCTACTCTACAACACGCAAAATGCTGTTTATACTGCGAATGGCCTGCACTTCCTCCAGCGCCCGCATGGCTTTTGCAAACTTCCCCTCGCTGACACCATGAGTAACCAGCACAATCTCCGCCGTTCCGGCCTCACTACGCTTTTGCATAATCATGTCAAGGCTCACTTCTGCTTCTCCAAAAGCTGTGGCCAGCTTGGCAAATACGCCGGGCTCATCTTTTGCTTTCAGACGCAAATAGAAGCGTGACTGCTGCTCTTCGATCGGCACTACAGCTTTTCTCCCGAAGGTAGCTTCAACTATCCCGTTTTCCACCTCATTATTGATGCAGCGGGCCGCATCAATAATATCGGCACAAATGGCTGAACCGGTGGGCAGGGAACCTGCCCCGCGGCCATAGAACATCACTTCACCCACCGCATCACCTACCAAAAAAATGGCGTTAAACTCATTGGCCACAGCAGCCAACGGATGGAGGGTCGGAATTAATGTGGGATGAACGCGCAGTTTTAACCTGCCTTCAGTTTCTTCCCCCATGGCCAGCAGTTTAACTGTATAACCCAGTTCTTGAGCATAACGAATATCCCGCAGCTTAACACCGCCAATCCCTTCCACATAAATGTCATCCAGATCAATTTTGCTGGAAAATGCTAAAGATGCCAAAATGGCCAGCTTATAAGCAGCATCCCTTCCTTCCACATCAGAGGCGGGATCAGCCTCAGCAAAACCTTTCTCCTGCGCTTCGGCCAGCGCTTCCTCAAACTCACGGCCTTCGCAAGACATTTTAGTAAGAATATAATTGGTTGTGCCGTTAATAATTCCCATAACCTTTTCAATCCGGTTTGCCGCCAGACAATGTTTCAGTGGCCGAATCAGCGGTATACCTCCGCCCACACTTGCCTCGTAAAAAATATTCTTGCCTTGATTTTTAGCGATAGCCAACAGTTCCACACCGAACTGAGCCAGCAAATCTTTGTTAGCAGTAACTACAAACTTACCGTTCTCTAGCGCCCGGGTAATAGCTTTGCGGGCGTTGTCCACGCCGCCCATCACTTCCACCACAATATCAATTTCCGGGTCGTTAACCACATGATCGGTATTATCTGTAAAAATCCCCGGAGCAAGGTTAGTATCCCGCAGCTTGTTGAGGTTACGGACGGCTACCCGCTTCACCTCCAAACGGAGACCAAGCTTCCGGCTGATTTCCACCCCGTTTTTCTCCAGGATTTTCAGTGCACCCGTTCCTACCGTCCCCAAGCCAAGAAACCCGATTCGCAACACATCTTTTTGCACCTGCACCACTCCTGTCTCAAATCCTTCACTAGCTTTGCCCAATCAGCTCCAACTTCTGAACACCAGGGATGGCAGACAATTTTCCCAGCAGAGCATCCACATCAGCTGTCATTCTTTCCGTTTCAAAGGAAATGGAGGCATTGGCCACCCCCTGCAACGGAATTCCCTGATTAATAGTCAGCACATTACCACGTGACAAGGCAATAGCGGTCAACACTTCCGAAAGAACACCGGCAGTATGCTCAAGAATCAGTGAAATGGTCAGGATCTTGCCGCGACTTACCTCACGAAACGGGAAAATATAATCGCGGTACTTATAAAACGACCCTCGGCTGATACCCACTGACTGCACCGCCTCGTGAACCGTCTTCACCTTTCCTTTTTTCAGCATCTCCTTGGCTTCCGCCGTTTTCTTCAGCACAAGCGGCAACACATGCTCCCGTACAAGATACAAGTTGTCCTGACTCTCTTTCATGAAAACTCCCGTCTACTGCACATGGACAGATATTCACATCTGCTAAACATTATAACAGCAAACGCCAACCCCCGCAACAGTTCTTCCCACACAGTTCTTCGCGTCAGGCAGTACCTATCGTGTTATTCCACAAAAAGAACATGCGTAAGGTTCTTAAAATGAGCATCACTGGTTACAACTTCACACTTCTCAATCATGGCAGTCGCGTAAATAATAGCATCCGCCATTGGCAGTTTATGAGCTAAACTAAGATCTGCAGCATATAAGGCTATGCTTGCAGACAAAGGGACAACACGAGTTTGATATATTTGTGCCGCAATAAACCTAGCCTCATCGTCACCATAAACACTTTTTACTCTTTTATATACCTCATATAACACGATTGCAGGAGTAACTATCTTTTCCAAATGAACAAAGTAAGAAAGAAACTTATCTGAAAGGCTGCTCTCCGTAAACACTTCTAACCAGCCGCATGAATCCACTAAAATCATACCCGATCTTCCTCGTCCCGGATATTTGTAATATCCATTCCTTTTAATCTTCCTTTTAACTTCTCAATCCCATAAACAGGAACAATGGAGATTGTTTCGCCAACTGCAATCATTTGCATTTTTTGACCTGCTTTTAGGTCTAGTTTTTGCCTAAGCTCCTTTGGAATCACAACCTGAAACTTACTACTAATTGTAACTTCAGCCATAATCAACACCTCCATGCTACGATATTTCTATCGTTAAGTATATTGTAAAACAAATCACTTCTGATTTCAATAAGTCCCCGCTTACGCATTCTCTCTGCCAAAGTTGCAGTAACTTTGACCGGTCGCCAAATTAGTTTTTAAAAAGAAAAAAATACCGCCTTGCCCAGTGGCGGTATTCTTTATTTTCTGTTTCTGTCATCCCTTCTCTGTTGGGAGCGGCAAACAAATGAAAGATCCGATTCTTAAATTCAGCGGATCCAACCCGGGATTTAAGGCAAGAATGCCTTCCACCGTAACCCCCTGCTCCTCTGCGATTTTCGCCAATGTGTCACCGGCTTCAATCTCAAGAAATAAGTCTGTGGGACAGGGCGGCAGTTCATCTAGACCCATGGGATCACTCCTTTCAATGCATCATATTCAAGAACAGCCGGAAATGTTAGTGACTTTCCGTTCTTTCATCTGCTCTAAACTGAATAACGCATCCGGCAGAGCAGGGTCAAATTCTAAGTTAGTAAGTGTAATCCGGCTAAGCAATTCATCTTCCAAGCTGGTCTCAGCCCTCACAGGAAACAATGTGCGGGTATCAAGCCAGAGGCGAATAGCTTCGTCACGGTGCAGACCCGCAAAAGATACAACATAATATGTATTTCCGGTTATTTCCTCCCTGCCTTCAAAGGAAAAATCCTTTGCGTTAAGAAACAGCTCCAATTGCTCCATTAGGGAAAAAGGCGGCGCTCCCAAAGTGCTGGGCTTTGCCAGCAAACGGTCATACTCTTCTCCGCCCCGTTGGTAAACAAAAATCTGCTTTCCGTCACATACAAAAATCTGACTTGACGTAGCCGAGTCTACTTCCACCCGCCATCGTCCTGTTTCTTGCCACCACTGCTTGACGAAGTAGCTTTGTGTCCCTTCAGTACTGAACACTTCAGCTTTTACTTCCGCATAGTAACAGTTGACTTTCTCCAGCTTTCTTGTCAGATCATTACGCAAACGTTCTCCTGTCTTGGCGCATCCTGAAAGAAACAAAAGCAGCAATAGAAATATTGCTGCTAACGCCCGAGCATACAAAACAAAACTCCCCTTTCTGTGAGCCTGCCCGGCAAACTCGCAGATCTGCCAGGTCTCTAGATCATAGCCTTAACCAAATCCTGCCTACTGATAATGCCTACCAGTTTGCCATCCTGGTCCACAACCGGCAGTCGGTTAACCTGTCGCTCCACCATAATAGTAGCGATATCTTCCATGGACGCATCTTCTTTTACGGTATAGACTTTGTTTGTCATTACTTCCGCAACTTTAGTGGCCGTCATTTTTTTCAGATCATTAACTATACGCTGCGGGTTTTCTAAATAAATTACCCCACCCAGGATTTCCAAAAAAGCAGGCATATGCACCTTTTTATCTTTATAAATCAGGTCTCCTTCAGTAATCATGCCAACAACACGGTGCTTCTCATCAACAACAGGCAGACCGCTGACTTTATGCTCCACCAACAGACGGGCGACCTCAGTTACCGAAGCAGCTAAAGTCACAGTGACAACATCTCTAGTCATTACTTCTCTCGCCAACATTTTTACCTACTCCTCTCTCCATATGTATTTTTGCTGTTTCCAGATATGCCTGGGAAATATACTCAATTACATCACTGGCCAGTAGGGCCGCTGGGCCGGAGTAACGGACGGCCAAATCTCCGGCTAACCCATGCAGGTAAACGCCTAGACGGGCAGCTCCAACTGCATCAACACCCTGAGCTAGAAGAGCTGCCAGCAACCCTGTCAACACATCGCCGCATCCTGCCGTAGCCATACCGCTGTTGCCGGTCACATTAAATGACACTTCACCGGAGGGGCAACAGATTATACTATGCGCACCCTTTAACACTACTATGCTGCTGAAAATCTTTGCTATTTCCCGCGCCGCACCCAGTCTGTCTGCCTGAATCTCCGCGGTGCAGCAGGAAAGCAATCTGGCAGCTTCACCGGGATGGGGGGTGAGTATCAGCGGCGCCCTCCGGCCGGTCAATATTTCGGGATGGGCGGCCAGCAAGTTCAGGGCATCAGCATCAAGTACCACAGGCAGCTGGCATTCCGAGAGGATACCTGCGAGAACAGGCAGAATTTCCTCATTTTGCGTCAAGCCGGGACCCACCGCCACGGCCTGACAAGATAACCACTTCTCCTGCAAGACATCAAGTGCTTCTTTGCGGAGATAACCAGAACTGCTCTCCGGCAGCGGAATTGTGATAGCCTCTGCTACCTGCCCGGCAACAATATGCTGTACACTGCGTGGTGTGGCAGCAAACAGCAGGCCGCATCCGCCCCTTAGCGCTGCGCGAGCCGCCAGAGCCAGTGCGCCCGACATCTCCAAGGACCCGCCGACCAGCAACACTGTGCCGAAGGTCCCTTTATGAGCATCAGCCGGCCTGTGCGGGATAAGGTTGCCGACTGCGGTCGCTGTAAGCAAGGTACAAGATGAGCCGGTAAGCAGTGCCGGCGGAATGCCAATATAAGCGACTTCCAGTCTGCCGGTAAAAGCCGCGCCGGGAAAAAGCAAAAGTCCTTGCTTCGGCAGCCCAAAAGTTATCGTCATATTTGCCTGAACTGCAATTTTGCGGATTTTCCCGGTGTCGGCGCAAACACCGGAAGGAATATCGACAGACAACACCGGAGCCTCGCTGGTATTTAACAATGCTATTATCGCTTCATAAAATGGCTCTACATCCCGGGTAATCCCGGTACCAAGCAAAGCATCGACTACCAGATCTGCCTGGCAGAGGGCTGCTGTCAGCGCTGCCAGCGCACCTTCTTCTTGAAGATTGCGGTGCAAAATCCCCAGTTTCTGCAAAATAGAGAAATTTTCAAAAGCAGCACCTTCATACTCAGGCAACGAGGCAGTCGTCCAGACCGAAACATTTTTTTCCTGGAAGAGGTGGCGTGCCGCTACAAAACCATCGCCACCATTATTGCCGCGCCCGGCAACAATAACAATATTAGTGTCACTTTCTCTTTGGCGGATCGCCTCAGCCAGACGCAAGCCGGCATTTTCCATAAGCACTACGCTTGATATCCCATAGTCCCGTGTAGCCTGCAGGTCAATCTCCCGCATCCTCGCAGCCGTGACAACATCCATCCTTATTAACCACCCCTGGCTCAGAGATAGATTACCTCATGCCCGTGCCTGCTACTTTGAAAAACTATTTGCAAGCGCAGCCGCAACCACCGCCGCCATGACCATGGGCACGTCCCGTCTCCATTCCTGTGATACGAGCAATTGTCTCGTTGACGGCGGCGAGCAATTCTTCAAGATTTTTCTTTGCCGCAAAATAGGCGCTAATTTCGGGATTAGCCAACATTTCTTGCTGATGTATCGCCAATTCATCCATCTGTTCTTCCGTAATTTTATTTCCCTGCAGTTTGCTGTCACTTAAAGCCTGTTGCTGCTCGCGGAACTTTTTAAGCAAACTGCCTGCTTTTTCGCTTGCCTCCATCTCTTCTTTGACACGAGCAAACTCTCTGTATTGCTCCGATGCCAAGATAGAATTAGCCAAATCTTTTGCCAACAGCAAAGGGTTCATGTTTGTCTCCATCTATTCTTTATTCCTTTTATTTTTCAAATCTTCAATCGCCTTATGCAACGCATCTGCCGCCAAGTTCGAACAGTGCATCTTATTCTCCGGCAGGCCGCCCAACTCTTCCGCCACCTTTTTATTAGTGATTTCCAAGGCTTCGTCTAACTTTTTCCCTTTGACCATCTCAGTTACCACACTGCTGGTGGCGATGGCTGCACCACAACCGAAGGTTCTGAATTTAACATCTTCAATTACATCTTGATCGTTAACTTTAATGTAGATGCGCATAATATCGCCGCACTTCATATTCCCCACTTCACCTACACCATCCGCATTTTCAATCTCTCCCACATTGCGCGGATTAGTGAAATGCTCCATTACTTTCCCCGTATACATCTTATCCACCCCTATTCCTTTTTGCTACTTGCATAGACGGAAGACATGGAACGCAACCGCGCCACAATCTCCGGCATTACTGCCAGCACGTAATCAATCTCTTCTTCCGTATTATCCGTACCCAAAGTCATCCGCAAAGAACCGTGAGCCAGTTGATGATCAAGACCCATGGCTATCAGCACATGCGACGGATCGAGCGAACCTGATGTACAGGCGGAACCGCTCGAAGCAGCAATTCCTTTCAGGTCAAGACTTAGAATCATCGACTCTCCTTCCACATACTTGACGGAGACATTTACATTGCCGGGCAAACGCTGCTCCGGATGACCGTTTAACCTGGTATCCTCAATTTTCAGCAGTCCCTGAATAAGCTTATCACGCAGTGAGCTTATTCTTGCAGACCGCTTTTCCCTGTCGGCAACGGCCACTTCCACCGCCTTACCCATGCCGATTATCCCCGGTACGTTTTCAGTGCCAGGACGCATTTTCCGCTCCTGAGCGCCGCCAAAATTAAAAACATCCAACTTGGTCCCCTTACGCACATACAAGATGCCAACTCCCTTTGGTCCATAGAACTTATGGGCAGACAGTGACAGCAGATCACAGTATAAGTCGTTTACATTCAGGGGGAGCAAACCAATAGCCTGTACGGCATCAGTATGAAAGGTTATCCCTCGCTCACGAGCCATTTTACCGATTTCAGCAACCGGCATCACCGTCCCCACTTCATTGTTGGCCATCATAATTGAAATGAGAATGGTTTTATTTGTAATAGCCGCCTCCACATCCTTGACACTGACCATTCCATATTCATCAACAGGCAGCACAGTAAGCTCGTAGCCTTCCTCTTTCAAAGCAAGACAAGCATCAAGCACCGCATGATGTTCAACTGAGCTGGTAATCAAATGATTGCCTTTTTTTTGCAGTGCGCGCGCTGCGCCACGAATGGCGATATTATCAGATTCCGTGCCGCCGGAAGTAAAAATAATCTCCCGTGGTTCGGCGCCAATCCCGGCCGCCACCTTCTCCCGTGCCTCTTCCAGTGCCTTTTTCGTCTCGCGGCCAAAGGAATGGATACTTGACGGATTACCATAAAATTCGCTGAAATAAGGCAGCATCGCCTCCAAGACATCAGGATTGGCCTGTGTGGTAGCTCCGTGGTCAAGATAGATTTTTTTCATCTGGTCAGCCTCCTATGTAGAGTCAGCCGGTGTATTTATCACATCGGCCAGCGTAATCTCATCTAATACTTCCGACATCCGGTCCCGCAACCGCTCCCAGATGCCCCGGGTAAGACAGGCGGCAATTCTTCCGCAGGCGTCGCTATTTCCTTCGCCCACACATTCCACCGGTGCAATGGGCCCATCCAGCACCCGCAACACCTCCCCCACCTTAATTTCTTCCGGCGGGCGGGCTAGAGCGTAGCCTCCTTTAGCTCCTCGCACCGATGTTATCAACCCTGCCCGGCGCAAAAGCAAAAATATTTGCTCCAGAAATTGATAAGATAGCCCCTCCCGCGCGGCAATTTCCCGCAACGGAACAGGTCCGGCTCGGAATTCCAACGCCAGAATCGTCATCGCACGGACACCATTTTCTCCTTTAGCAGAAACCCTCATCTTTGCTTACCCGCCAAATCCCGATAAAATTACTCGGCTTTTTCTCAGCGTACCAGAACACATTACGATAGTCAAGAGAAAGTCTTATTTATTTGCGCAATTTTATTGCTCTGTAAGAGATTATGTAGCGACTACCTGAGCCACGGCGTACTCCCGGCAGTGGCTCAGGGAAAGAATGATTTTTTTAAGTCCCAGATCCTCTGCTCTTTGCGCAGCCTTGCCGTGTAAGAAAACCACAGGTTCTCCGCTTGGCAGAGATAATATTTCCACATCAGTCCAAGCGATTGAACCCTGTCCTACCCCCAGCGCTTTAAAGACAGCCTCTTTTCCGGCAAAACGGACAGCCAAATGTTTTCCGATATGGGAGCGAAGCAGCAGTTGGCTGACTTCACGGTCAGTAAAAAGCCGTTTCAGAAAAAGCCGGGGTTGTTTGTGATAAGCCCGGCTCACTCTTTTTATCTCGATGATATCAACACCACAGCGCAGCACACAAATCCCTCTCTATCCATTCTTCCCTTTTATAAGGCTGCTTCAAACTTATAGCCGATCCCCCACACTGTTTTCAGATATGTCGGGTTTGCAGGATCTTTCTCTATTTTCTCCCTGATGCGCCTGATTAAAACTGTCACCGTGCCCGAATCACCGAAATACTCGTTACCCCAGACCATATCTAGCAATTGGTCACGGCTATAGACCACCCCGGGATTATTAGCCAATACCCAAAGCAAATCAAATTCTTTGGCAGTCAAATATACGCCGTCATTATTTAATTTTGTTTCCCGTGTCTTGCTATTAATATAGAGCCTGCCGTCATTAAATGTGCCTTCTTTCAAGCGCGGAGCCAAATCCTCTCCGCCAACCCGGCGCAGTACGGCTTTAACCCGCAGCGCCAGTTCCGAAGGACTAAACGGTTTAGTTACATAGTCATCCACACCCAAGTTAAACCCTTGAGCTTTATCTTCCAGCTCATCTTTGGCTGTGAGGATAATCACGGGAGTATTGTCACCACGGCTGCGCATCTCTCTGCAAACTTCAAAGCCATCCATTTCCGGCATCATCAGATCCAAAACAATCAGATCAGGTTGTTCAGCAGCAATTTTCTGCATTGCTTCCTTACCGTCACAAGCGTGAACAACACGATACGCATCTTTACGCAGGCTTTGTTCGACAATTCGCCTGATTTTAGGCTCATCATCAACCACCAATATTTTTGTTGTTTTGCTATTCATCGCTTCCTCCTCCCCCCAGCCTTACAAATGGAATCCGTACGGTGAATGTGGTTCCTTTGCCTAGCTCACTTTTAACCGACACGCTGCCGTCATGCAGTTCTGCCAGCGTTTTCACAAGCGCCAGCCCCAAGCCTGTGCCACCTCGCCGACGCTTTAGCGATTCTTCTCCCTGTCTGAATTTTTCAAAGATATGCGGCATTAGTTCCGGCGGAATCCCCTCACCGGTATCAGCAACAGAGATAGCTGCAAAATTGCTCTCTGCTTCTGCGGAAACTGTTATCTCTCCTCCCTCTTTAACAAATTTAATCGAATTAGAGATGAGATTACAAATTATTTGCCGCAGCCTTTCCGGGTCACCCATTAACAGCGGCAACTCAGATCTGGCAACCGTAAGACGGATATTGTTCTGGTAAGCAATGGCAGACATGGTGCGCCGCACAACACGAAAGACATCGTTTAAATCAACCTGCTCTTTTTCAACACGCAAAGCGCCCGCCTCAAACTTGGCCATATCTAAAATATCGCTGATTAAAATCATGAGCTGCTGAGCACTCGTTTTAATATCCAGCAGATCCTCTTTTTGCTCTCCGTTTAGCGGCCCGGGGATCTCATCTAATAAAATCTCGCAGAAAGCCACAATAGCGGTAAGCGGAGTCTTCAGTTCATGGGTTACTGTAGCCATAAACTCACTTTTCAAGCGGCTGTTTTCACTTAATTTATAATTGAGCTGAGTCAGATATTTTTGCCCTTCCTGCAAGCGCAGGTTGGCTGCCTCTATCTCCCGCGTACGTGATTTCACCTTGCGCTCCATATTCTGATAGAGATCCTTTAGAGTGTTAAGCATCACAGAAAACTCGTGCGCTAGAGCAGCCACTTCGCCATATGCAGTAATTTCGTCAAATTTAGCGCCTAAGTCACCTTTGGCCACCTGCTGCGCCATTTTAGCAATCTCCTGCAAGGGACGAATCACTAAACGGGCAGTTAATACTAAACTTCCAAGCAAAATAGTGACAAGTAAAACCAAGCTGAAAATCAATAAACTGTTCCGGCTGTCAGCCAGCGTAAGCTGCGTTTCTTCCATTGGAATCAGCACACTGATAGCACCCGCCAGTTCCCCTCCCCGCAGACCCTCACGCGGAAAGCCTACCACATCCGGCTTGCCGGCAGGCTCGCCGTGACAAGCCAAGCAGGCTTCTTCCAGATAGATCGGGGTAATATAACGGAATACTGGTTTACCGTTCAACATGTATGCTCTATACAACTCTGTCAACCCTGGATTTTCCGCAAAATTGCTGAGCGCCTCACGCTCGAATGCGTCCGGCAAGTTTTGCGGATTACGGGCATTGAGCCTTGTCTGTTTAATGAGATAAGATGTCCGGCCGGCGAAGAATTCGCTTACTCCCTTGCCCGCCGCAGCCGGATTTAAGTGTCTGAATTCAAAATTACCTGCGGCATCAAAGTTAATCCTCTGCTGATTTTCTGCGATGAGCGAGCGCATGGAAACAAACTGCTCAGTCAGGGCAGAGGCTTTATTTCTCAAGTGAGAAAACTCGCTACTCCTTAACTTCGCACTGCTCCAAAAAAAGTTCAACGTCAAAATAATAACTGTCAAAAAACTCAAAATCCACAGATAACGCCATACAAGTGAACGCCTGTGCAGAAAAAACATAAAAAAACCACCTTTGTCAATAAAAAAAACAACCGTGTTAATTTCGACAAAAGCAGCCTATTTCCTTTTTATCTCCTGATTTACACTGCCGCGGCACAAGCCTAAACTTTTTCTTCCCGCTCCTTAGCCTTAGGTTCCGGCCCATGGT
Source organism: Dethiobacter sp. (assembly GCA_018333635.1). GTDB lineage: Bacteria > Bacillota > Dethiobacteria > Dethiobacterales > Dethiobacteraceae > GPS1B09. The sequence continues at coordinate 61,042 of JAGXTL010000042.1, read as the reverse complement.
AGAGATAATAATTACATTGAATCCTGCCATTGTAAAGTTTTCTTTTTTTGCTGGCAGGCCGTCCGAATATCTGCTCGAAACCCAAATGAGATGTCAGGAGAAATAGTGACCAAGTCGGATGTTTAGCAATTACCTGACGCATTTCTCGATAAATAACTTCCGCTTCACGCACTTCGCCTAATCTCTCTCCGTAAGGTGGGTTGCAGATTATCGAGCCGTGCTCATAACGTGAACGAAACTGTGCCAAAGGCAACTGTTGAAAGTGGATATACTCTTCCACCCCAGCTTTGCGGGCATGATGCCGGGCAAGACTAAGCACTTTTTCGTCTATATCAGTACCGATAATCCGCAAAGTCCGCCCCCGCAACGCAACGCTTCTCGCCTCTTCCCGTCCTCTCTCCCATAATTTGGCGGGAATGTGGGGCCATGATTCCGCCACAAAGCGGCGGTTCAATCCCGGAGCCAAATTAAGCGCCGACATGGCTGCTTCAATGGGAATAGTCCCGGAACCGCAGAGCGGATCTGCCAACACCTGCTCTGCCGGCCAGTTGCTTAAGCGCACTAAAGCGGCAGCCTGTGTTTCCCTGAGCGGAGCCTTGGTAGATAATTCCCTGTAACCGCGTTTGTGCAAACCGGCACCGCTTGTATCTACGGTGAGAGTAGCTCTATCTTTCAGTAGCGCCACCTCTATTTTATAGCGCGCACCCGTCTCCGCAAACCAGTTCTGTTTGTATGACTGCTTAATTTTTTCAACGATTGCTTTTTTCACAATTGCCTGGCAGTCAGACACACTAAACAGTTTCGATTTAATTGATTTGCCATCCACCGGAAACTCGGCGTCTGCCGGCAAAAGATCTGCCCAAGGCAATGCCTTAGTCTGCTGGAACAACTCCTCAAAAGTGGCTGCCTCAAATTCACCCATTTTCAGTAAGACCCGATCGGCGGAACGGAGCCAGAGATTCGTCCGGCACATCGCTTCTTCATCGCCTCGGAAAGTGACGCGCCCGTTCTCCACCAGTTGATCAGTATACCCCAGAACTTTTAACTCTTTTGCCACCACCGCTTCCAAGCCGAAAGCGGCGGTGGCAATAAATTCAATTTTTGCCATTGCTATTCTCCTATATCGCAAATTATACCGTAATTTAAACTGCTAACACCCCGATTTGCAGCCTATCATTTCAGATCGAGATAATCCTAAGTTTAAGCTTTTGTTTGCTTATCCCCCTCCGCTATCACCGCTCCCCGATTGACCCGCCAGTTTAGATATGCTCCGGTAAAAACAAAAAATACGCCCACAAAGCCAAGTACGTCTGGAAATTCTCCCCACAGCAGCATGCCGATAGCCATGGCAAAAACTGTATTGCCGTAAGAGTAGATAGACAAATCTCCCGCCTCACCATAGCGGTAAGCATGAGTCATAAAAAACTGAGCGATTGTGGCCGTCACCCCTACTACCAATAGAACCTGCAGCTGAAAGAAGTCCGGCATCACAAATCCCCGCACAAGCATAAACGGCAGGGTAGCGAAAGTGCTAAAACCGGTGAAATAAAAAACGATGATCTGCGGATGATCAGAAGCGCGCAGAAGACGAATAACAGTATAGGCAGCCGCTGTAAAAAATGCGGAAAGAAGTCCTGCCAAGGCTGGTAGCAGCTGATAGCCTGTCCCGGGTTTTACAATCAGAAATACTCCTAAGATTGCAACCATAATTGCCAGCCACTGCATTTTAACAATCTTTTCTCGTAAGAAAAGATATGCCAATACAAGCACAATGAAAGGATTCATCTGGTTGAGGATTACCGCATTAGCCAGCGGCAACCGGTCAATTGCATAAAAATATGAAACAAGACCCAAAAAACCGAAAAGAGAACGATAGAACAAACCTCTCTTATCGCTTCCCGCAAATCCCCTGCCGGAATGCCAAATGATTAATCCCGAAACAAAAAAACCCACCACGTTACGGAAAAAAACCTTCTCCATGGCAGGCAAATCACCGGCTAACTTTACGGCGGCAGCCATCACAGCAAAAAATAGCGATGACATCACCATATAAAAAATACCTTTGTTCCTGTCCGCCATCCTGTTCCCACTCACCCCAGGCTAAATAAGGTGCTTTTGGCAAGGTTCTTAGCCGCATAATTCTTGATATTAACGGTATTCTCATTGCATTCCTTCGGAAAAATGACACGAGAAAACCACCGCTTTTCATAAAAAGCAAGGGGGAAGATGTACCGGCCTCACTCCACAGTTACACTTTTAGCTAAATTCCTTGGTTTATCCACATCGCAGCCGCGCATGACGGAAACATAATAAGAGAGAAGCTGCAACGGGATGACGGTGAGAACAGGGGTAAAAATTGGATTAGTGAGCGGGATTTCAAAAACATCGTCCACTTCTTTGCCTGTCTCGTTGTCACCCTCGTTGACAATCGCAAGCACATAAGCGTCCCGAGCTTTAACTTCCTTGATATTGCTCCACATTTTTTCGTAGAGCTCCGGCTGAGTAGCTAAGGCGATGACTGGAATATTTTCCGTGATAAGAGCCAATGTCCCGTGCTTAAGTTCACCGGCAGGGTATGCTTCCGCGTGGATGTATGAGATTTCTTTGAGTTTAAGTGAGCCCTCGAGGGCAACTGCGTAATCAAGCCCGCGACCGATAAAGAAAGTATCTTCCCAATCTTTAATCCGACCGGCAAATTCTTTGAGAACTTCTTCTTTCCCTATGATACCGGCCACGTCCACTGGCAGTTTGTTTAGCGCTGCTGTCATAGCCTTGATCTCAGCTTCGGGAATCAGCCCGGCAATCTGACCAATCTGCAGGGCAAACAGATACAGGACAATCAACTGAGTGATATATGCCTTAGTAGAAGCAACAGCTATTTCCGGTCCGGCCCAGGTGTAGATGACACGAGCTACTTCCCGCGAGATCGTGCTGCCGACTACGTTGGTGATCGCTACCACCGGACTTCCTTTCTCCTTGGCCAGACGCATAGCTGCCAACGTGTCCGCCGTTTCTCCCGACTGACTGATCACCACCACAAGCGTGTCTTCACCAAGAAGCGGATTCCGATAACGAAATTCCGAGGCGACATCGACTTCTACCGGTAGACGAAGCAGCTTCTCAAAAACATATTTTCCCACTAAACCGGCATGATAGGCAGTACCGCAGGCTACCATTACCACTTTTTTTAGTTGCCAAATTTCATCTTCCGCCAGATTCAACTCTGCCAGATTGACAAGTCCATCAGCAGTAATCCGACTGCGGAGTGTTTCGCGAATTGCTTTGGGCTGCTCGTGAATTTCCTTCAACATAAAATGTTCGAAGCCCTCTTTTTCAGCAGCTACCACATCCCACTCCACATTAAACACTTCCTTGGTCAGCAGCCGGCCGCAGCTCTCTACAGTCACGTCGTCGCGGGAGACTTCCGCCAACTCGCCATCTTCGAGAATAATAGTTTTACGGGTGTACTTCAGTAGTGCCGGGATGTCTGAAGCAATAAAATTCTCGCCATCCCCAAGACCGATAACAAGCGGGCTGTCTTTGCGGGCGCAAATCAGACGATGAGGGTCGCGCTCGCTCATCACCACCAGGGCATAAGAACCGCTGACCTTTTCTAAAACTTGGCGAACGGCCGCTTTTAAATCCCCGCGGAAATAATGTTCAACCAAATGTGCCAGAACTTCCGTGTCAGTTTCAGAACGAAAAATATGCCCTTCTGCTTTAAGCCATTCACGCAGAGCCTGGTAGTTTTCAATGATTCCGTTGTGAATGACCACATATTCTCCGGTACAATCACTGTGAGGATGGGCATTCATGTCACAGGGACGCCCATGGGTAGCCCAGCGTGTATGGCCGATTCCCATGGTGCCAAAGGGAACCTGTTCGCCTATCTTCTCCTCCAGCTTACGTAACCGGCCCACTGATTTCATGATCTCCAACTGGTCTTCATCTAACAGGGCAACGCCTGCTGAATCGTAACCGCGGTATTCCAACTTCGACAAACCATCTATAAGGATGGGGTATGCTTGCTTTTCCCCGATATAACCAATTATCCCACACATTCTTTAATCAGACTCTCCTTTCCAGACAAACCATGAGACCCTTTTGTCGCGGTAATCGCTTACCGGTGTTGTGGGCATCTTACGGCCGTGGTTCGGCCGGGAGGCATCCGCCGAAAAATCGATAAACCTCCTCCTCGTCAACACACAAATCGTGTGTCCTGGCGCTTTGGATATGCAATTCTTCAGCAACACCACCCCTGCTATGTTTTACTCATTCAAGCCATCTCCCCCTTGATTACCTCTGCCAACTCACTAGCCATCTTATGCAGTTCATCCTCATTTGGCCCCTCCAGCATCACACGAATCAATGGTTCTGTTCCGGAAGGGCGAACCAGCAGTCTGCCCGCTTCAGCCAGTTTTCTTTCCACATCAGCCATTGCTTGGCCAATCCGGACGTTTGTCTCCCAGCCGGCACTTGCCTTAACACGGCAATTAACAAGCACCTGAGGATAACGGGTAAAGCTTGAGGCAAGCCTTGAGAGAGGCAATTGCTTTTCGACCAAAACTGCAGCCAGCTGCAGCGCCGTCAACACTCCGTCGCCCGTAGTATTATGATCTAGCAGGATAATATGGCCGGACTGTTCTCCTCCCAGATTATAACCGCCGGCCAACATTTCCTCCAATACGTAACGATCTCCCACCTTTGTGCGCAAGATGTTAAAACCATGCCTTAGAGCAGCTTTATCCAGGCCAAGATTACTCATAACAGTAGAAACGACCGTATTCTTTCGCAGAAGTCCTTTTTCTTGCAGCGCCATGGCTAAAATAGTCATGAGCGCATCCCCGTCCACCAAGCTGCCCGTTTCATCAACTGCCAGTACACGGTCTGCGTCACCGTCAAAACTAAAGCCGAGGTGCGCATCATTTTCTCTGACGGCACGACTGACTGTTTCCGGATAAGTCGACCCACAGTTTTTATTAATATTAATTCCGTCCGGAGCATTATGGATAACGATTACTTCGGCACCAAGGGCACTAAATGATTGTGGGGCTAAGCGATAGGCAGCACCGTTTGCACAGTCCAAAACAATGCGCAGACCTGTCAAACGAGCAGGTACAGTGGAAAGCAGATAAGCCAAATAACGGCCTTCCGCCTCATTGTCCGGAAAAACACGGCCGATCTGTTCGCCTTCCGGTCGGGGGAGGTTGTCCAAATGCTGAAAATAAAGCTCTTCAATTTCCTCCTCGATCTGATCGGCTAACTTAAAGCCGTCGGCATTAAAAAACTTGATTCCATTGTCCGGGTAGGCATTGTGTGAAGCAGAAATCATCACGCCGCCGCAAACATCATGACTTCTCGTGAGCCAGGCGGTAGCCGGAGTGGAAATTACGCCGGCCGTATAAACATCGACACCGGCCGAAGTCAAACCGGCAATGAGCGCACCCTCCAACATAGGGCCGGAAATACGAGTGTCGCGGGCAACAAAAACGGCGCTATTGCCGCTCCGCTTCTGCGATAACAAACACGCCCCTACTCTCCCTATTTTAAAAGCCATTTCAGGAGTCAGCTCTCGGTTTGCTACTCCGCGGACTCCGTCTGTCCCAAAAAGTTTCCCCATATTAACTTTTCACCTCCCAAACTAAAACTATTGTAGTATAGCATGCCCTCTCATTTTTTACAATTACTGCTGCTGCTCAATCACAATTTCCACTTGAATATTGCCGGCAAATACGCTGCTCACGCCTTCGGGCAAACCTCTAAGAGGCAGTTCAAGCGTGATATTTCCGATAGCGTTTGTAATATTTACAGGTTCGGTTATCAGTTCACTGATAGCCGCCAAGTCTTCTTCAGAACCCTCCAGTGTTACAGCTGCCGGCGTTACTGTTAACTGACGAACGACATAGCCGGCTGCCGGCTCCCCGCGTAGCGGAACACGGACAGGCACAGTTTTTTGCGGTTTAGAGAATGGAATCAGGATTTCTACCATATCCGGGTTGACCACCAGATTATCAATTACCTGCCCGGCAGCGTCAACAGCTTGCACAGGCACCAGCTGCACACGATCACCGTCAGCAGCGTCCACGTTCACTGCGGCCCTTGCTCGATCTACACGAGCAAGCAAAGAGCGAGGGCCGCGCACAAAAACGGCGTCCGGCAGCAGGCGCGGCTCGCCCATCACAAATCCGGCAGCGGGTGAACCGGTTATTTCCAGAACGATAGGTTTTTGCGGTGACTCAACGACTTCCAGCGCTACGGCTACTTGTTGCGGAACAAAAGAGCGCGCACGTACACCGCGCGGCACTACCGCCGCAGGAAAAACGCTGTGCTGTCCCTCACTTAGCCCCTCCAGGTTTACACTTACTTTGATATCTTCCGGGGTAATTTCATTAATCAAATCCGCCCGTCCGCTTAACACTACGTCTATTCCCTTGGGAATATCCATAATTTCCAACCGCTCATCCAAGTTAAGCCACGAAAGCGGAACATTACGGAAGGTGCGAGTTACTTCCGGGATATTAGCACGCAAGGTATCGCCTGTAACATACACCCACAGCATCATTGCCAGAAAAAATGCGAAGACTTTTACCACAGTGTTGTTTTTGAGGAGGCGCTCCATCATCTCAGTTCGACCTCCATTGCCAGAAACTCTGGTTTTGAGCAGGCGGCTTGCATAAATTTATCAGCAACTGTTTCAGCGTTTTCTCATCTAAATAGCGTGTCAGCTTGCCATTATTTGTGATAGATACCACTCCCGTTTCCTCGGACACGACAATTGCCACCGCATCCGATTGCTCCGAAACACCAAGAGCTGCGCGGTGCCTGGTACCCAGTTCCGTGCTAAGATTAGGGTTTTCTGTCAGCGGCAGATAACAGCCTGCAGCCATCATCCTACTGCCGCGGACAATTACTGCTCCGTCGTGCAAAGGGCTACGGGGCAGAAAAATATTGATTAACAACTCCGCTGTCACCTGACCGTCAATATAAATCCCTGTTTCTATCAATTCGTTAAGCCCTGTCTCCCGCTCCAGCACAATAAGGGCACCAAGACGTTTTTTCACCAATACTTGTACGGCTTTAATCAATTCATCCAGCATCAGTTCAAAATCTTTATCGGCATAAAGATAGCTGCTGCGGGTAAAAATTTTACCGCGCCCCAAGGTTTCCAGGGCCCTGCGTAATTCCGGCTGGAAAAGAATGGCGATGGCCACAAGGCCGATAGCCATCGTATTGCGCAATAGCCAATGAAATGTATGCAGCCCAATCTGCCCGCTTACCACCGTTGTAATCAACAGTACAGCAAGTCCCTTTACTAATTGCTCCGCCCGTGTTCCGCGGATAAGAATAATCGCCTTATAAAAAACATAGGTAACGAGGGCGATATCGAGCAGACTCAACCAATTTAAAGCAGTAATTATTTGCAGAAATTGCGCCACAGTCGTCACCTCCGGAAGCAAAGGGTAAATATTCCACTCGACTGTCTTCTTATTCGCTAGCCGACCGCAAAAAACCTGCCATCCCGTACCGGCTGATATATTTTTGCCTGTTTTCTCCATAAGAGCTTAACGCCGGCGGAAAAACTCCCTTGTCAGCCTAATAACCACGCCGCTTAGTCCCCAAAGACCGATAAGATTGGGAATAGCCATCAAGCCGTTTAAGGTGTCGGCCAAGGCCCAAACTGTTCTTAGCCCGCCCATGGCTCCCACGGGGATTAACAAAATCCAAACCACCCTGTATAACATTACCGAGCTGGTGCCGGCCAAATATTCGCAGCATTTTTCACCATAAAATGACCAGGCAACAAGCGTTGAGAAAGCGAAAAATATTAGGCTGAGAGCCACGACATATCCGCCAATTCCCGGCAGTCCCCGGCTAAATGCGGCGGTAGTCAGAGCCGCGCCCTCAAGCCCTTCAATCCAGACACCTGTTACCAGAATTGTGACGGCAGTTATCGTGCAGACAAGATGAGTATCAAAAAAAACTTCAAACATGCCCCAAAGCCCCTGTCGGGCTGGATGGTCGGTTTTAGCGGTAGCGTGGGCAATGGAAGCGCTGCCAAGGCCTGCTTCGTTAGTAAAAATACCGCGTGCCACACCGAAACGAAACGCTTGCAGTACTCCGGCTCCGGCAAATCCACCCACAGCGGCAGTGCCTGTAAAGGCATTCCCGATGATAGCAGCAAAAGCGGCAGGTATCCTGTCGGCAAACCAAAACAGAATGATGAGAGCAGCAAGCAGATAAAATACCGACATCAGCGGAATCAACTTGGCGGTGAGAGCAGCCACTCGCTGAATGCCCCCCAAAATCACCAACGCTGTAGCTATGGACAAAACCACTCCCGTCAGTAAAGGCGGAATATTAAAAACCTGATGCATGGCGTCTGCCGCCGAATTGGCCTGCACCATATTGCCGATGCCGAAAGCCGCAAGTGAAGCAAAGAGCGCAAACAACACTGCCAGGAAACGTTTTTTGAGGCCATATTCCAAAAAATACATCGGCCCTCCCACAACCATACCGTTCTGACTGGTTTGCCGATAGTGAACGGCTAAGACGACTTCCGCATATTTTGTCACCATCCCAAAGAAAGCAGAAACCCACATCCAGAAAATTGCGCCTGGTCCGCCCAGGGTAATGGCGGTTGCCACGCCGGCGATGTTTCCTGTCCCGATTGTGGCGGCAAGAGCAGTAGTCAGTGCCTGGAAAGGCGTCATTTCCCCCCTGCCGCTCTTTTCCGTTTGAAAAATGCCAAAAATAGTTTCTTTGAGCATCAGGTTAAAGCAGCGAAGCTGCAGAAATTTGCAGCGCACCGTCAGAAAGATGCCGGTGGTGAGAATGGCTGCAGTCAGCACCGGTCCGCCGACAAAATCATGCAGCAATTGATTGAAGTTGCCGAAAATCTCTGTAATGCCCAAAGCCAGACCCCCGTCCATCTTCTCTCAAAAATAGTATGCCGTCGGACAGGGAAAACATGTTATTATTTTTGCGCAACCTTAAAGCTGACCGCATTGCGGGCACTTGCCGTCTCCGAAATTTAACTGCACCCGATAACCGTCTCTATGAATCAGCTTCATCCCGCATTGTGAGCAATAAGTATGAGCCAAATTATGTCCCGGAAGATTACCAAGATAGACATATTGCAGCTTTTCTTTGGCTATGGCCGCAATATTCTCCATTAATTTCACAGGCGTCGCCGGCAGCGTAAATTTATATTGCGGGTAATAACGTGAAAAATGGACGGGGATAGCAGGATTTATCTCTGCAACCCATGCCGCAAAACGTCGGATGTCAGCTGCACTATCGTTAAGCGTGGTAATAACCAGATAGGTCAGCTCTATATGGGCTGCCTCAGCCGCCATTTCCACGCAGCGCAGAACCGGCGCCAGACGACCGCCGCAATACCGGCGATAATAGTCTTCATTGAATGCTTTCAAATCAATATTGAACGCATCAATGTAGGGGAGCAGTTCTTGCAGCGGCGCTTCATTTAAGAAGCCGTTTGTGACAAGCACATTTTTATAACCGCGCTTGCTGGCAAGTATGGCTGCGTCCAACACATACTCATACCAGATGCCCGGTTCTGAATAAGTGTAGGCAATTCCCAATGGGTTTTGCTCTGAACAGCTTTCCAGCAATGACATCAATTCCGCCGGCAGCAGCCTAACGCTTTCCACGTGCGGAGCTCTTGTTGCCAGTTGCCAGTTCTGACAAAAGCCGCAACTTAAATTGCAGCCCAGCGTGCCAATGGAAAAAACCTTACGACCGGGATGAAAATGATAAAGCGGTTTTTTTTCGATGGGGTCCAAAGCCGTCGCGGCACATAAACCATAATTCATCGTAAAGAGCATGCCGTCTTTTTCTTGCCGCACGCCGCATCGACCTATTTCAGCAGCCCCTAAAGAACAAAAATGCGGACAGAGAAAACAACGCACTCCTGCGTCTTGCTTTTGATAATATTGCGCTTCGTGCATTGATTCCTCCCTCCCTTCAATAATAACGCGTTACCAGGAAACGAGAAATTTGATAGTTCTCCTGCGGCATAATCCCGGCTTTTTCCAGGGCAATCGACAATTGCCTCTCCACCGTATCAACCCCATCCAAATCCGGCAGGAGAAGACCTTTGCGCCCACCCTTTTCTACAATCACACCATATTTTTTTGGATCCAGTTCATGCGGTCCGCTGATAGGCTCCGACGGGGAAAGCACATCGACTGAATACTCTATCAGTGGCAACTCCTCCGCCGCAACAGGAGGGAAACGAGGGTCATAAAAGCCGGCAGAAATAGTGTTTTCAATAATTTCCGCGGCCAGATTGGCCTGCGCAGGCGCTATAGTACCGATACAACCCCGCAGCCGCCCGTTGATTTTTAGCGAAACGAAGACACCGGCTTGTTGAACTAAAAGCGAGGAGTCAACGACCGGTTCAATAATTTCTCTGTGACGCACAAATGTTTCCAATGTGTCGCGTGCCAGCCGCACAAGCTCGCTTTCCACCTCCCGCTCCTTCTGTTCTTCAGTACCTTTGGGAGTAAGATCTGCCACGAGGTAACCTACACCAAACGGCGCCTCATACGAGATGATCTCCGGCTGCACGCTTTGGCCATCCAGAATGCCCAGGCAAATAACAATAGAGCGGTAGCCGCATTCTCCCGCTTCTGCCAACAGACGCTCGTCAATGCTCAAAATAGACTGGGGATCAAAGCGCTCCAGCAGCCTGATTACTTCCTGGTCGAACTCCTCTCCTGCTGCCGAAAATCCGGCGGGCGCATCTTTCGAGAGCCGATGCGATAGGTCGCCGCTGGCCACAACGGCAGCACGTCGCTTCAGGCGGAGCAAAGCTCGTTGCACAGCTTGTCCAAAAGCAAACAGCTGATGCGGCGTAAGATGTCCAAATGTAAGGTGAACGAGCGGCAGCAAAACACCTTTCTTGGCGAAGAAATACAGCGGCACCAAAGCGCCATGGTCCAAAGCGGCCGACACACCATAGGCAGCAGCGCCGCGCTCATCCAGCAATACAGTACGGATACCAGCCCTGTCGGCCTCAAACTCGATAGCTGCAAGTAACTGCAGGTCATTCTGATAGGCAACTCGTACGCCGGGAGCGCCAAAGCGAGCAAGTGACCCCTCAAGAGTATTTACGGACAACAACGCCACAGCGTCATGAAATACCGGTCCATGCGGTGTGATCAGCACTATTGTCTCTGCGCCGCTTTCTTTTACACGGTCAGCCATTTCTGAGACTGCCTCCGCAGTAACAGCCACTTTTGCACTCTCCGCACCGCCTACCTCTAAAATCAGAATGGGCGGATGCGGATAGATTCCGGCATGAGACACAGTACGCAAGACAATTCACTCCAATCTGTTTTCTCTGACTATCATTACCTGAAAAATACTTCTCTACATCTATCATAGCTGATTTTTTAGCTCTGCGGCAATCTCTAATTACCATCAGCGAGAGAAAATAAAGAGAGGATTTTAAAAACTGAAGCACGAATATATGTTTAGCGTTACGTCTCCAGCTGTTCAACATACTTTATCACAGCCAAGTAAATAGCCCAGGCCAATTTGGCTTGGTATTCCGGTTCTATCAACAGTCGGGCCTCCTGCGGATTTGAGATAAATCCGGTCTCGACCAAAACCGCGGGCATCTGCACCTCGTTCAAAATAAAATAATCCCCAGACTGAGCTTGGCGGGTGGTATTAGCCAGGATGCGGCCTAATTCTTGCTGAATCATCCCTGCCAACAGCTTTGCTCCCTCGCAGCCGTTTTTAAAAAAAACCTGTGCTCCGCGCCAGCGGGAGTCCCCGGTGGCATTTACGTGAATACTGATTAACAAAGTAGCTTCAGCGTCTGTGATTATTTTCAGCCTGTTTTGCATATCGCGCTGCTTCTTTGCTCCCGCTGTCGGCAGCACAAGCAAATCCCGGTCAGTCTCTCGCGTCATCACTACACGGGCACCGGTCGCTTGCAGATAGTCGCGCAAAATAAGCGCAATATTTAGCGCCACCGCTTTTTCCGCCAGCTTATTTCGCCAAACGCCGGGGTCATATCCGCCATGTCCGGGATCAAGGACCACCGTTTGCCCTGAAAGACGCAAAACCGGCACGGCAACAGCCTGACGCCAAGCAAAAACTATCTGCCAAGAGAGGCTTGCTGTCAGTAACAGAAAAACTAACGTGCAAATAAAAAATATTCTCCGACGTGTTTTTCGCAAAGCAAAAATAGTAACCTGCATTAACACTCCTCCCTGTCTTTAGATAGATATGACAAGGTGCAGCAGCTTATGAGAAAAGGAGTTGCCATGAAGCAACATCTGGAGTACCAGCTTTTTCTTACATTTTTCCTGATTGGAGCCACCACTTTCGGCGGTGGCTATGCGATGCTGCCCATTATTCACCGTGAAATAGTACAGCGTCACCGTTGGTTGGAGGAAGATGAATTTATTGATGTCTTGGCAGTTGCTCATTCTTCACCGGGGGCGGTAGCAGTAAATTCTGCTGTTTTCATCGGCTGCAAACTACGGGGCTTCCCGGGAGCTATAGCTGCACTGCTAGGCTCGATCCTGCCTTCTTTCTTCGTAATCCTGGCGATAGCCGTCTTTCTCAACCACTTCGCCGAACATCCTGCGGCAGTGGCGGCCTTTGCCGGAGTTCGTCCCGCCATCGCCGCCATGATTATTGCCGCCATGGTTAAATTAGGCAAACCCACACTAAAAACCCCGGTGAAGCTTGTTTATATACTGGGTTTCCTGGTGCTTTCCGCAGGCTTTGATGTCCACCCGGTAGCAATCATTTTACTGGGAGCAGGCAGCGGTCTGCTGCTCGCTTACCTGGGGGATAAGGGTGAGAAAAAGGGTGAACAGACGTGATTATTTTAGAACTATATCTATCTTTTTTGAAAATTGGCACCTTTAGTATCGGCGGCGGCTATGTGATGCTGCCGTTGATTCAGCAAGAAATCATCGAAAATCGCGCTTGGCTCTCGCTGCCTGAATTTTTGAATATCCTGGCTATAGCGGAGATGACACCCGGTCCAGTGGCAATAAATTCCGCAACTTTTATCGGCTACCTAGCAGGAGGCTTTTGGGGTGCGGCTTTTGCTACAGCCGGAGTGGTAACTCCTTCTCTTGTACTGATGGTCGCCGCGGCCTCACTGTTAAGCCATTTTTATCAAAACCGTTGGGTCCGGGCTGCCCTAGACGGGCTCCGTCCTGCCGTGTTGGCGCTGATAGCTAGTGCCGCCATCTTTGTCGCAGAGTCTGCCGTGACAGATATCATGTCCGCCATCTTCTTTTTAGCGGTAATGGCCTTGCTGCTGCTGACCCGCCTCCATCCTGTGCTTGTCCTGCTATTAGCCGCAGCCGCAGGGCTAATCTTTTATTCCTAAAATAGCGATTCTACCCTGAAAACAGTCACGATAGTCCCCTCTCCCTGCCCAACAAATCCCCTCTCCCTCTGGGAGAGGGCTAGGGTGAGGGCCTAGTGCTCTAATAAGAGAAAAGCCTCACCCATTTACGCTTTGGGCAGGCTTTTCTGCGATGCGAAAGCTAACTGTTTAAGCTTAACATTCTTTATAGCTATTATTCTTATTGATTAACTGCGCCGGCACACCACCGACAAAGCTCCCGGGGGATACGTCACGGTTCACCAGCGAGTGGGCAGAAACTACTGCGGTATCGCCGATGCTCACGCCGGCTATAATGGTGGTGTTCGCACCAATCATCACGTTCCGACCGATAATGACCTCTCCGGTATTCCACTCTCTGATTAAGAATTCATGGGCCAGCACAGTAGTGTTATAGCCGATTACGGAGTTATCACCCACTGTAATAAGTTGCGGAAAAAAAACATCAAACATTACCATAAGCCCCACAGAAACATTTTTACCGATCTTTATGCCCACAATTCTGTAAAGACTATTTTTCAGCCCTAAGAAAGGGATAAAACGGCAGAGGTAAATGATTGCAAAGTTTAGACAAACGCGCAAAGGATTTACATAGCTTGTCCAGTAACAGAGTGAATTTTTAGGACCTGGCGCCTGATGAACTATGATCCTTCTCATACATTTTGTACCACCATAATTATTTCGGCTAACCTTTGTTTAAACTCATGCCGCTCCACCACGTTGCCTGTCACAAGGATATTGGCACCAGCCTCCACCAGTTGCTTTGCCACCGCCGCCGTGCGAATGCCGCCACCCACAATAACCGGCATATCAACAGTTTTTTTCACCGCTTTTACCATTTCAGGAGGAACAGTAACCGGGGAACCGCTGCCACACTCCAAATAGAGGTATTTCAGGCCCATGATTTCCGCAGCGGCAGCGTAACCGCCGGCGACCCAGTTATTTTCACGATCCAACAAATCTGCTTCACCTACTTCTCCCGCCCGCATCCCGGGAGAGACAATCAGATAACCGGTGGGCAATAACTCAACGTTCAATCTTTTTAATAGTAATGAGCTTTCCGCTTGCGAACGAATTACATAACGAACATTGCGGGAATTTAAAAGTGAAATATAGAGTACCGCATCAAAACTTAAACTATAGGCTTTGTCCTGCCCCGGGAAAAAGATAACAGGCTTTTTGCTGACGGCTTTTACAGCATCAACTGTAAGCGACAGATTAGTCTGGGAAATGCCGCTGGAACCGCCTATTAAAAAACCATCCGTTCCTAATTCATCTGCGGTAAACGCAACTTCAGCAGCGCGCTCCGAAGATTGCTTGGCAGGATCAATCAACGTCAAGTGTGCGGGACGATTTATAATAATTTCATCTAAAGTTTTCTGCACTTGCAACAACAAAATCACTTCCCTCCAAGCGACTAGAGCTATTATAGAGAATAACGGACCCTGTTTCAATTCTTTCTGTGTAATATAATACACCAAAAAACGCACCGGCACAAAAAAATTAACGCCGACCTTTTTTCTCACCAACAATCTTAAGTGACTGTCATAATCTGTTCTTCCAGCAGAAAAATGGCATAAAGTCTTTTTTATTTGATTTTTTCCGCATATTCAGTATATAATATTGTAAGTGCCACTGTTCTCCGTGGGATAGGGAATCTATACTCCTTTGGTTTGGTTGGTTAGATATCTCAGTCCACTGGAAGAAAATCAGGGGAACCAAAACTGAGGAGGGTTTTTACATGTACAGTGACAAAACGTTAGCGTGCCGGGATTGCCAAGGAGAGTTTATCTTTACCGTAGGGGAACAGGAGTTTTATGCAGAAAAAGGTTTTGAAAATGAACCTGCACGTTGCCCATCCTGCCGCTCAAACCGCAGACAGCGCAGCAGCGGTGGTGGGGATCGCAGTGAACGCGGTGAGCGCCGCATGTATACTGTAACTTGCTCTGCCTGTGGAATCGGGACAGAAGTACCGTTTAATCCCACATCTGATCGCCCGGTATATTGCCGCAGCTGTTTCCAAAACCGCTAAGCCAGGCAAGCTGTTTTTTTATCTGAAATCAGGCTGTTTTGTTCATTTGAAACGCCTGATTTTTTTCTTGACAGAACAGACCGTTGCTGGCTATAATTAGAAGCAATTAAAAGCATCAATTCTTTAAGCAATGATAGGGAAGTTGGATAACGAACGGATCAGCAGCGAGCTGGGGGTAGTGAAAGCCTGGCGATTGCGAGTTATTGAGGTTCGCCCTTGAGCTCCGCGCTGAACGACAGTAGGCGCTGGCGGCTTCCGCCGTTATCCGGATAGGGTATCGACAAGTTTCCGTACCCGAAGCAAGCGGGAATGCTTACAAGCATTCAACTAAGGTGGTACCGCGGGAGAACTCTCTCGTCCTTTCAGGACGTGAGTTTTTTTTTGCATAGGAAATTATATCGTTCTGGGAAGCTACGATCCTATGCTTTGGGGTTTGTAGGGGGCGTGCTCCGGGCGGGTTTGAAACCCGCCCCTACCAAAAGATGCTCAGGACCTGCTAACTTGCCGAAAGGGCGGTAGCCCGTAGGGGCGGGTTTCAAACCCGCCCTGCAAGACGCGTCAGCTGACAGAAAACGTAATCTGGAAGTGATAATTGGAGGTGAAAAGAATGTTAGGAATGCAGGATCTTTGGATTTCAGCAGCATGGCTCCTTTCTATCGGTTCAGCAGTAGGCTGCGTGGTTTATGGCGCTCTCAACTGGCACTATGAAAGCGAGGAGGATTAATCGGTTATGAACATTCCAATCCTCTCTGCGGCAGTGATCATTTTCCTCGGTATTATGACCGGATTAATGTATTTAGGCTCCAGAAAAACGAAGACAGACAATGATTTTCTCGTGGCAGGTCGCAGCATGCATCCCTGGATCATGGCCCTGTCCTACGGAGCAGCCTTTATCTCTACATCAGCCATCGTCGGCTTTGGCGGCGCGGCCGGACTATTTGGTTTTTCACTGCTTTGGCTCACGGTTTTAACCATTTTTATCGGAATCTTTATCGCTTTTGCTCTCTTTGGCCCAAGAATCCGCCGCATGTCCTGCAATCTTGGCAGCGAAACATTTCCCTCCTTCCTAGGGGCGCGCTTTCAGTCATCCGCACTGACAGCTTTTGCGGGCATGCTTATCTTCCTTTTGATGCCGGCATACACAGGGGCCATCCTCATTGGCGGCGGACGTTTTCTCCACGACGCTCTTGGCATTCCTTTCACCACCGGCCTGTTGCTCTTTGCTGTGATAGTCGCTGTTTATGTGATGAATGGCGGACTTAGAGGCGTAATGTATACCGATGCTTTTTTTGCCGTTGTCATGCTTCTTGGGATGGGCACCCTACTTTTTGCCACTTATAGTGCCGTTGGCGGTGTGATTCCAGGCCATAGCGGTCTTTCTGCTATCAGCAATCTTGTTCCTGCCACCCTGATAGAGCAGGGGCACCGCGGCTGGACGGCCATGCCTGCCTTTGGCTCAAGAATCTGGTGGATTGTTATCTCAACCATGGTTTTAGGCGTAGGCATCGGTGTTCTTGCTCAACCGCAGCTAACTATGCGTTTCATGACCATCAAACAACCCCGCTCTCTCTACCAAGCTATTTTGGTAGGCGGTATCTTCATCTTTTTTATGACCGGCACCGCATTTATTATCGGACCGCTCAGCAATCTTTACTTTTACCAAACCCAGGGCAAGATAGCTATTCAAGTGGCTGAAGGCAATATTGACAGGATTATTCCTATTTTCGTCAGTCAGATTATGCCCAACTGGTTCCTCTATTTCTTCATGCTCACACTGCTTGCTGCTGCCATCTCCACCCTTTCTTCGCTAATCCACGTACAGGGAACAGCCTTTGCTCGTGACTTGGTGGAAAACCTGGGGATAAATAAATTGCTTCCGGGCGCACCTACCCGTTTTTGGGCTAAGCTGGGGATTCTTTTCTCGATAATATCAGCCGTAACCTTAGCGTTTATCTTGCCGCCCGGAGTTATTGCACGTGCCACCGCTTTCTGGTTTGGCATCTGTGCCGCAGCCTTTCTGCCTACGTTAACGGCTGCTCTCTACTGGCCTGCCGCCACCAAGGCCGGGGCGCTCGCCAGCACAATCACCGGGAGCATCGTCAGTGGTTTTGGCTATATTTTCCTGCAAGAGCAAGGAGCTGTGGCCGTAGGCCTCGTTTCTAGGCTCCTTGGGCGAACAACTCTTTTGCCCTTCCCCTGGACGCATATCGAACCGCTTATTTACGCTCTCCCTGCCGCAACCATTGTACTGGTGGCCGTCTCTTTGCTGACTCAACGACCAATGGCAAAACACCTGGAAGATACTTTTAAGAAAGTTGCCTAAGGAGTCAAAATAAATTAACCGCCCTCACCCTACCCTCTCCCAGTGGGAGAGGGTAATTCTTTTTGCCTGCCCTCTCCCAAGGGTAATTCTTTTTGCCTGCCCTCTCCCAAGGGTAATTCTTTTTGCCTGCCCTCTCCCAAGGGTAATTCTTTTTAGTAATTTCCTTACTTTTCACCTGCCAGAAAGCATGCTATACTCATAGCATCATTTGCCGTCGGAGGTTACTTATGTTTAGGTTGGAGGCGGTTTTATACAAAAACATTTTATCAATCGAACTTTTGACTTTGCCCGGCAACAAAATAACATGTATCGTTGGAGAAAGCGGCAGCGGCAAGACAACACTTCTGCGTCTCTTAAACAAAATGATCAGCCCGGATTCGGGAGAAATCTCTTATCAGAATATCCCTCTGAGTATCATTCCCGCCATTGAGTTGCGCCGCAAAGTAGTTATGCTCCAACAGTTTCCGGTGATCTTTCCCGGAAGCGTAGGAGATAATTTGCTTGTGGGACTTAAATTTGCTGAAAAACCACCTGTTTCGTCAGAAAGGCTGTCTGAAATTCTCAGCTTTGTCCACCTGCGCAAAGATCTGGACAGCCCGGCGGAAAAATTATCCGGCGGAGAAAAGCAGCGCCTTGCCTTAGGCAGAATTCTGTTGCTGGAACCGGAAGTAATGTTATTGGATGAACCGTCAGCGGGACTTGATGAGGAAACGGAACAGCTGGTTGTTAACAGCTTAGTTGTCTACACTAAACAAAATCAGAAAACTTTGCTCATGGTTACCCATGCAAAACAAGTGGCCAGAGATTATGCCGAACAAATAATAGAAATAAGTAACGGCAAGATAGTAAGTCAGCAGGAGGTGCACAGCCATGCAGGAGGTGATTAAACTCCAACTGTGGCAACTGATTTCCGCCTATCTTTTTATCTTGCTCCTCCTTGGCATTGTCAGAATGAGAGGAATCCCGCGGGAGAAAGAAATTGCGCTCGCCACATTTCGCATGACCATCCAGCTTGTCTTTACCGGTTATCTGCTAGTCTATCTGTTTGCCAACTCCCACCCGCTGCTAACGGTGGCAGCCACAGCCATTATGTTGGTTTTTGCCATTAACAATATCATTAAACGGATTAAGATCCCTTTGTCACGCAAAATCAAAAAGGTAATCGCTCTGTCCATGACGGCGGGCACGCTTGCCAGCCTGCTTTACTTTCTCTTTGTGGTAGTAGCCCTCTCTCCTTGGTACGAACCGCGCTACTTTATTCCTATCGCAGGGATGATTATCGGCAACTCCATGACAGGAATAACGCTCGGCGTCAGCAGATTGGCGGAAGGTATGCATAACCAGAAAGAAATGGTTGAAGGGGCTTTAATACTGGGTGCAACTCCGAAGATGGCTGCAAAACCGCTGGTTGACTGCGCCTTTGACGCTGCCATCATCCCCACCATCAATGCTATGGTAGGAATGGGCATCGTTTTTCTTCCCGGCATGATGACCGGTCAAATTCTTGCCGGTGTTTCCCCGCTTACAGCCATCGAGTACCAGATTGCCATTATGTTGGGGATTGTTGGCAGCGTGGCGCTTACCGTTATTATCTTTATGGAGCTGGGCTACAAAACCTACTTTAATAAAGAGCAGCAGCTGGAAATCTAAAATTTCCGGCTGCCGGCTTTTTGTTTATCACTGCCTTTTTTCCTTTTCGCATTTGCTCCCTGATAGTTAACCTTAGTCGGCTCCGGTTTTCTTCGGGGTTTTAGCAAACACTTTTTTCCATACCCGATTAAATCTGTCCTGCCGGCTTTCCCCAGCGCTTCAGCTACCAAATTGTAGTTTTGTGGTTTACGGTACTGAATTAAAGCCCGCTGCATTGCCTTTTCATGAGCAGTTTTCGGCACAAATATCTTTTCCATCGTCCTAGGGTCCAGCTCCGTATAATACATACACGTGGATAAAGTGCCGGGCGTTGGATAAAAGTCTTGGACTTGCTCAGGCATATAGCGAATATCCCGCAGATATTCGGCAAGCTCAATGGCATCACGCAGCGTTGCTCCCGGATGGCTGGACATGAGATAGGGTACAAGAAATTGCTTTTTCCCCAATGCTTCATTAAATTTATGAAATTTTTTAACAAATCTTTCATAGACATCTCTGCCTGGTTTGCCCATTTTACTTAGTACGCTGCCGGAAATATGCTCCGGCGCAACTTTAAGCTGTCCGCTGATGTGATGCTCACAAAGCTCCCGGAAGAACACATCGTCTTTATCGCTAAGCAGATAATCATAACGCAGACCGGAGCGGATAAAGACCTTTTTAACATTGGGTAGTTCCCTTAACTTCCTTAAAAGTGTTAAGTAATCCTGATGATCAATCTTTAACTGTTTGCAAGGGCTTGGGAATAAGCATTGCCTATCTAAGCAAACACCATGCTTTTCCTGCTTGGCACAGGCTCGATGCCGAAAATTAGCCGTGGGGCCTCCCACATCATGGATGTATCCCTTAAAATCTGCATCCCAGACAATTTTTTCTGCCTCAGACAAGATGGAACGGTGACTTCTCGCTTGCACCACCCTTCCCTGATGAAAAGTAAGAGCACAGAAACTGCAGCCTCCATAGCAACCTCTATTGCTAATAAGGCTAAATTTTACTTCCTGCAGCGCCGGAACACCGCCCAGATGCTCATAACTTGGATGATAAGCTCTCAGATAAGGCAGAGCATAGATGCTGTCTAATGCCGATGAACTCATGGGCTCTGGCGGCGGATTTTGGACGACGAAATAATTTTTGTAAGGCTCAACCAATAGCTTACCCGTAATGGCATCCATATTGTTGTATTGCAACATGAAGCTCTCCGCATACTTTTGCTTGGAATCGTGAAGTTCTTCGAAGCGGGGCAAGAATACAGGGTTATAAAGCCTTTTTCTATCCTTTGTTTTAAAAACTGTGCCTTTAATAAATGTTATTTCGCCAACAGGAATGCCGCTTTCCAGTGCTTCTGCTATTTCAATGATTTGACCCTCGCCCATCCCATAGACAATCAAGTCGGCGTTTGCATCTAATAGTACCGACGGCTTCAGTTTATTTGACCAATAATCATAATGGGCAAACCGTCTCAGGCTTGCTTCTATCCCTCCCAAAATGATGGGAATGTCACCATAAGCCTCTCTAATCTTTTGTGAATAGACCGTAACCGCCCGGTCCGGCCGTCGGCCGCTATTGCCGCCTGGTGAATAAAGATCAACGTTTCTCTTTTTTTTCGCTGCGGTATAATGATTAACGAGGGAATCAATATTGCCGGCTGTAACTAAAAAGGCCAGCCTTGGCTTGCCGAGGATTTTGAAGTCTGCACTGCTTTGCCAAGATGGTTGAGCAATAATCCCCACTTTGTAGCCTCTGTTCTCGAGAACCCTGCCAATGACTGCCACACCAAAAGACGGATGGTCAACATAGGCATCCCCCGAAACCAGCACAAAATCCAACTCTTGCCATCCTCTTGCCTGCATATCCTCTTGATTAACAGGCAAAAATTTTGTCATTAAATTCCCCTCCTTTGGAGGGGTGGTGCGCAGCACCGGGGTGGTTCTTGCCTCCGAGAATATCACCATCGCCTCAAATTCCCCTCTCCCTCCAAAAATTCCCCATCCTCTAAAAGTCCCCTCTCCCTCCAAAAATTCCCCATCCTCTAAAAGTCCCCTCTCCCTCTGGGAGAGGGTTAGGGTGAGGGCAGAATGAGGGCAGAATGAGGGCTAAAAAGGCAAGGCCATTGCTCAAGAAATTACAGGCTAGGTCTATAACTACTGATAATCTTCTCTGCAGCCTTGATTCCATCAACGCTTGCCGAAATAATCCCACCGGCATAGCCCGCCCCTTCGCCAATAGGGTAAAGACCCTTAGTATTTATACTTTCCATGGTGGCGCTGTCTCTTTCTATGCGCACGGGCGCGGAACTTCTGGTTTCAACACCGGTCATGATCGCATCAGGCAAGGCAAAACCATGCAATTTCTTATCAAGTTCCACGATAGCTTCTCTCATGGCTGCAAATACATATTCCGGCAAACAATTTTTTAACTCCGCGCATTTTACTGCCGGCAGATAAGATGGTTGTACCTTGCCCAGTCGAACTGTTGGCCTATCTGAGAGAAAATCTTCAACCCGCTGGACAGGAGCGCTATAATTTGCGCCACCAAGTTCAAAAGCAGCCCTCTCCCATTTTCGCTGAAATTCAACTCCTGCCAAAGGATGGGCACTAGTAAAATCAGCCGTGTTGATTTGCACAAGCAAGGCGCTATTCGCATTTTGCCGGTCTCTTGCAAATTCACTCATCCCGTTAGTCACCACAGTGCCTTCCTCAGAGGCAGCGGCAATCACCGTGCCGCCGGGACACATGCAAAAAGTATAAACAGCCCTGCCAAGCTTACTTTGATAAGTCAGCCGATAATCAGCAGGTCCCAAGCGTGCGCATTCAGCCTTTTGCCCATACTGCACTTTATTGATCAACTCCTGGGGGTGCTCGACTCTAACCCCAAGCGAGAACGGCTTTTGTTTTAGCTGAATTCCGTTGGCAGCCAGCATTTCATACGTATCGCGCGCACTATGTCCCGCTGCCAGCACCACCACATTTGAAGCTAGCTGTTCTGCACTGTTAATTTCAATGCCGACGATTTGACCGTTTTTGAGGCAAAAATCTGTTACCTTACTGCCAAACAGCACTTCCCCACCAAGTGCTATAATCTGCTCTCTCATCTTTTTAACTACAGATTTCAAAATATCTGTACCGATGTGAGGCCTGTAAGCATAGAGAATTTCCGGCGGTGCTCCGGCAGCAACAAACTCCTCCAACACTTTTTGCGAGCGAAGGTCCTTTATTCTGGTAGTGAGTTTACCGTCAGAAAAGGTGCCTGCCCCACCCTCCCCAAACTGTACGTTTGATTCAGTGTTCAACTTTCTGTGGCGCCAAAACTCCGCCACATCCTTTGTTCTAGTATCTACATCCTGTCCTCTCTCCAACAAGATGGGCTTATAGCCTTTTTGAGCTAAAAGGAGGCCCGCAAACAAGCCGGCCGGCCCGGTTCCAATGACTATGGGCCGGTGGTGCAAAATTTTATCACCATGTTTTGCCTCCTGATAGCTGGTATAAGGAGTCCTCTGCAAACCCCTGATTCTGCGTAAAACTTTAGCTTCGTCCTTTACTTGTACATCAACAATATACACAAAAAATATTTCATTCTTCTTTCTGGCGTCGATTGATTCCTTAAAAACTCTGTAATCTAAAATTTGCAGAGGGCTGATATTCAACTTTTTAGCAATTTTCTCTCTTAATCGTCCTAAATCTTCTTCCGCGGCAAGCTTGACCTCATATACTCTAATCATTTGCTTCTTCCTTTTTAAGTTACTTCCTGATATTATACCACATCGGTTAAATGTTAGAAATTGTTGTCAAAGTCGCATTTCTGCTATAATAGGAGATAATATACTTTATTGTAGATCAGGTGCTCTTTTGAGCGTCACCATAAAGGGGAGATTACAGATGAGCTCTGCAACTGAAGGCAACGCCAATTTTATTTACACACTGATTAACAAAGACTTGGCAGAAGGGAAAAACAGCGGCCAAATACATACCCGCTTCCCGCCTGAGCCTAATGGCTACTTGCATATCGGACATGCTAAAGCGCTGTTGCTAAACTATAAAATTGCCTTGGACTTTAAGGGAAAATTCAACCTGCGCTTTGATGATACCAATCCAATCAAAGAAGAACAGCTTTTTGTGGAATCGATAATTGAAGACATACGCTGGCTCGGCGTAGACTGGGAAGAACGGCTGTTTTTTGCCTCATCTTCCTTCGAAATTAAATACACTTTCGCAGAGCGATTAATTAAAGCGGGTCGAGCTTTCGTCTGCGATCTGACTCCGGAAGAAATGCGTGAACACCGTGGAACGCTTACCGAGCCCGGCAAGGAAAGCCCTTATCGCAACCGGACGGTGGCGGAAAATCTGACTCTCTTTGAACGGATGCGCAACGGTGAATTCCAAAATGGCGCCAGAGTAATGCGAGCAAAGATAGACATGACTTCAGGCAACCTGAATATGCGCGATCCAGTTCTATACAGAATCCTCCATGCCCATCACCATCGAACAGGCGACGCATGGTGTATTTACCCGATGTATGATTTTGACCACCCGTTTACTGATGTTCTTGAGGGGATTACTCATTCTCTCTGCTCCATCGAATACAGTGACCATCGCCCTTTATACGATTGGGTAGTGGAAAATGCGCTTGAACTGATGCCTGAAATCTGCAAATACCGTTCGCAACAGAATGAATTTGCCCGTTTGAACATGACTTATACGGTACTGAGCAAGCGTAAACTGCGTCGCTTGGTGGAAGAAGGCTTTGTTCATGGTTGGGATGACCCAAGAATGCCCACCATCGCCGGCCTGCGCAGACGCGGTGTAACTCCAGCCGCAATCGCCGACTTTCAGGAACGTGTTGGGGTAGCCCGGGCAGATAGTACGGTCGATTTAGCGCTCTTTGAGCATTGTATCCGCGAAGACCTAGGCAAGGCAGTTCCCCGGATGATGGCTGTGCTGGAACCGTTGAAAGTGGTGATTACTAACTGGCCCCGGGATACGACAGAATTATTAGCACTGGAGAACATGCCTGACGACAAAACGGCAGGCACACGCCCCGTTCCCTTCGGACGAGAGATATATATTGAAGCGGAAGATTTTATGGAGGAGCCGCCGAAAAAGTTTCACCGCCTTGCCCCCGGCCAGGAAGTGCGACTTAAAGGAGCATATGTGATCCGCTGTGAAGAGGTCATTAAAGATACGGCGGGGAAAATTACTGAGTTACATTGCACTTATGACCCCAAGACAAAAAGCGGTGAAGATGAGAGCGGCAAAAAAATAAAAGGTGTAATCCATTGGGTTGAGGTTCAGCACGCCGTAAAAGCTACAGTACGGCTCTACGATAAACTGTTCAGCAAAGAAAATCCTGGAGACGAAGAAGCCGACGATTTCACCGCCATCATTAACCCCCATTCCCTTATTACCCTCACCAATGTTTTTGTGGAACCAGCCGTAGCGCAGGCTCCCGCCGGCAGCCATTTTCAGTTTATACGCAAGGGCTATTTCTATCTGGATCCGGACGATGCAAGCAAAGGTGAACTGGTCTTCAACCGAACAGTGGGCCTGAAAGATACCTGGGCCAAAATAAATAAATAGCAAAAGCATCTGCTTCATACTTTCATCAGGCAGGTTTCTGTTTCCTCTGAAAAAGAAACCTGCTTTTATTATTGACTTTCGCGAAACTGTCGGCAAAAATTGGCAACTTTCCCGCTCCTGCAGGAAAAACCAAGTTATTTGTCGAACAAAACAGAGTCCGATTCACAGTTTGCCGAACTGGAGGAAAGACTGAGTGAAGGGCAGAAAACTGATTCATATTTATATGGGCTACATTACGCTCGCCATCACGGCAGTAATGACTCTAAACCTGGCTTGGAATATCCGGCTAGAGCAGGAATCCGGCGAGCAAAAAATGCTGGCTAAGGCACAGTTGATTACCCAGCAGTTTGTGGCTGTCCGCTCTTTTGCGGCGGCAAACCAGGACAGAATAAATTTCGACTCACACGGCAATTTCGAATTTAAACGACTAAATCCTGCTGCTTTCGGTCGTGGGGTAGGCGAAATTTTTAACAGCAAAACTTCATACACTTTTAAACAGACCCGCCTTCAGCCGCGCAACCCTGCCAACGCGCCGGATACGTTCGAGTCGGCTCAGCTTCTTTGGTTGCAAGATAACCCCGAAGCTGATTTTGTCTGGAAAAAGGACGTATTAGAGGGAGAGCCGTTCTTTCGCTATATGATCCCTCTTTATGCTGACAGCTCTTGCCTGCCTTGCCATGGCTCTCCGCGAGGCGAGATAGACATCTCCGGCTACCCGCGGGAAGGACTCGCTCTGGGCGATTTTGCAGGCGCCTTGTCTGTCACTATTCCCGCAGCAGCATACTACGCTCAGCTCTGGAAAGATATTTATTCCCAGTTATTTTTCATCTTTCTTCTGCTGTGTCTCTCCTTGCTCCTCCTGTATATTCTGCAGCGCAAGTTGGTGACCGCACCGCTTGAAGGGTTAAGCTCCCTGGCAGTTAAGTTGGGCAAAGGAAACTTCTATCTGCAGGAAGAGGACCGCCGGCACAAAGGGTACGGAGAAATTAGGGTATTGGAGGAAATATTCCAGAACATGGCAAGCGAGCTGCTTCTGCTCTATGAAAACCTCGAAAATAAGGTGCAGGCACAGACTTTAAACTTAGAACAGGAAAAGCAGAAACTCTTTTGGATGAACGAAGAACTGCAAAAACTGAATCGCTTGCAGGGTGATTTTCTGGCAGCGGTAAGCCATGAACTGCGGACTCCGCTTACTTGCATCCTTGCTTTTGTGGAGCTTTTAGAAATACCGGGTTTTTCACAAGAAGAGCGGCAGCAGAATCTGCATGATCTGCGCGAGAGCGCGACGCAACTTTTGAACATGATCAATAATTTACTTGACACAGCCAAGCTAGATTCAGTCCGTATCAGGCTGGACAATAAAAACCAACAGCCCAAAGCTTTGATCTTAGGCATTATGAAAGCTTTTGGCCCGCTCGTCAGAAAAAAGGGTCTCGAACTGGAGCTGAAACTCGAAGAGGATCTACCCGCTGTCTATTGTGATCCGGAAAGAGTTAAACAGGTTATGGTCAACCTGCTTGGCAATGCAGTGAAGTTTACTGCGCCGGGAGGCAAAATTTCCGTCAGCATTCAAACTGATGGGCAAAAACCCGACCGGGTAATTTTTTCTGTCTGCGACAACGGACCCGGGATTAACGAAGAAGACCAGCCATTTATCTTTGAACGCTTCCGTCAAGGCGGGAAGCGGGCCAACAATCGTCCCCCCGGCTCCGGCCTAGGCCTCTATCTCTCAAAAGGTCTGGTCGAAATGCAGGGCGGAGAAATTTGGCTGGAGAGCGAACCTGGGCGCGGTGCCACATTTTCGTTTACTTTGCCGACAGCTTCAGCAAAAACAATAGACTGACCGTCTGAACTACTACCTGTGGGAGGGCAAAGATGTGTCTAAAAAGGTACTGGTTGTAGATGATGAAAGCAAAATCAGACGCATCTTGCAGCAGATTCTGCTCAAGGAAGGCTTTGCAGTGGTAGAGGCAGAAAATGGCCAGGAAGCTCTGGCCTGCTTCTTCGCGGAAAAACCGGACCTGGTAATTTTAGATGTGATGATGCCGGAAATGGACGGTTTTGATTTCCTGAGAGCAATCCGCAAAAGATATGACACGCCTGTGATTATCCTCTCGGCTAAAGACGAACTGCTAGATAAGACCATAGGTTTTACCCTGGAAGCCGACGACTACGTTGCCAAACCTTTCAGCCCGCAAGAGCTGGCGCTGAGAGCAAAAGCTGTCCTGAAAAGAAGCCAAAAAACCAAGCATCAAGGGGATAGCATCCGCATCGCAGACGTGGAGCTGAATTTTACTGCCCACCGGCTCTTCGTGCGAGGCCAGCGGGTGGATTTGACGCCAAAAGAATTTAAATTGCTGGCCATCTTTATCCGGCACGCAGGGCAGATTCTAACGCGGGAACAACTGCTAAAACTGACGGAAGATGAGCCTTATATCGGGGATAGCAATGCGGTAAACGTCTTTATCAACCGCCTCCGACAAAAAATCGAGAAAGATCCGGCAAAACCTCAATACTTGCTAACTGTCCGCGGCATCGGTTATAAATTCACTACCGGGAACAAATTGTAACTATTTTAGACGAATTATAACAATTTGTTAATGTAAGGTTAAGAGAATATTAATTTCCCTGCTGTATAATGTCGACAAGCATGTGAAATATGTGTCATAGTGCTGATAAGACAAGAGTTATCCGAAGCAGGGGGGGATGAATGGAGAGTCTGCTTATTACGTCACCGCTGACTTAATCTCGAGAGAATTGTAAAAGTATTCTAAAAAAGGGGAGGTTGTAGAAATTGAATAGAATTACTGGCTTAAAAAAGTTATTCCTTCCACTTGCTTTATTGTTATTGGTTCTGGCGTCCGGTTGTCAGCCCGCAGCCACACCGGTAGACACGCCGCCGGCAGCACCCGTTACTCAAGCGGCTGTTGAATATTGGCAAACTCAGTTTCCCGCTCAGGTAGCCAGCTATCTGCGCACAAAGGAAGAGGAGGCGACAGCCTTTGCCGGTTCGGTACCCTATCAAAAGCTGGACGCATATCCCTTTATGCGCACCATGTACCATGGCTTCGGCTTTTGGTTTGACTTCCGCGAATCGCGCGGTCACATGTATACAATTGAAGACACGCTGATTACAGGACGACCCAAGTTTGGCGGCGTGTGTTTAGCCTGTAAGTCTGCCGACTACCCAGCGCTGGTTGCAGAATATGGTCAGGTAGAGTTTGACACCATGCCATGGAGTGAGGCGGCCAAAAAAACGGCACACCCTGTTGCCTGTATTGACTGCCACGACCCGGACAGCCCGGATTTTGCCTTGCGCCTTACCCGTCCTTGGCTGGAGGAAGCCATTGTGGCTCAGGGGAAAACACTAGCCGACTTTGATATGCGCTCCCTTGTCTGTGCACAATGCCACGCCGAATACTATTTTGAAGGACCGTTCACGCAAAATAAAGTAGTTTTCCCCTGGAGCCAAGGTTTCCGTCCGGAAGACGCATTGGCACACTTTAATGCGGAGAACTTCTCGGACTGGACTCATCCCCGCACCGGTGCCGGCGTTCACAAGGTACAGCATCCTGAGTTTGAGTTTTACCAGGGCAGCATCCATGCTAATCTGGGACTCACCTGTGCTGATTGCCACATGCCCACTGTTAAAGATGCACAAGGGAAAGAGTATACGCAGCACTGGCTGGCCAGCCCGCTCAAACACATGGAAGCCTCCTGCCAAAGCTGCCACGCGGACTTGGCGGAAATCAGAACAAGGACAGAGGACATCCAAGGCGAACTGCGTTCCAGTGCTAACGAAATAGGCTTGGAATTGGAAAAAGCAATCAACGCCTTGCGTGATGCACGTCGTACGCCCAATGTTGATCAGGAATTAGTTAGACAAGCTCAAGCGAAACACCGTGAAGCACAACTTTTCCTGGATTGGTTCCTGGTGGAAAACAGCACCGGCTTTCACAATGCTGCCGAAGGAAGGCGCATTCTGAAAGCTGCCCGCACGGCAACACAAGAAATGGCAAACTTAACGGAACAAGCTACACCATAAACCAGGGGAACGGTTCTTCTGGTTGCATAAGCACAAAAAAGAAGTGCCCTTTCTCTCCGGAGAGGTGGGCACTTCTTTCTTGTTGCCAAAAAGCTACCGTAATAGAGATTAAGAGGCAGGCACCCTGTGAAACTGCCGAAAAATATATCTGCCAAGCTACGGGTTGCAAAAATGGCAATACTTGGCCGCAGCAAATTGTCCATTTGGATGTAACCGCTCTAGAACATAACTGCATTTACGGCATTTACTACTATTTTTTAGGACTAAATCACTGGGGAGCCCACATAATTCACAGGGCAGTCCCTTAATTCTTTCACTGACAATGAAGCCTGGTGCCGTACAATTTGGACAAAAATTGTGCAATTTCTCAATCAAGTCCTCTGTTGCTTTTTTAATATTCTCCATTCTGATTGGGTTTGCATGTGCCCTCATATCGGTTTCGATGAACACTTTACCTGAATGAGATTCTGCGACACACCATGCAAACGCCTCTTTTAGCCATTCATAATTATTGATCCCTTTAATTATTTGCTCAGACTCACTATCATCCGGCCTGATAATTAAAAAATGCTCTGGAAAACCACTCTTATTTGCGAAGCTTAGCGCCTCCTCAAAGCTAGCCGTTGTTAGCTGAGCAAAATTTGTCTCGCCGCTTTCATGGATACCGTACAGCTCAAAGTTTTCCTGCTGATCAAACAAAAGCACCAATTCAATGTTCCATGGTGCCGGAATAAATGGATGAGGACCAAAACTTCCTTCACTGGCGATACCAATATCCAGCCCTGAGAGCAACATCCCCTCTCTAATCTTAAGCCTGGCCGTCTCTAGTTGTGATTTAGTTCTGGTTATATCTCTGGAAAAAGTTCCAAATATATCTGTATCAAAACCAGATTCAATAATTAACCTGCAACCTGTAGCTTTTTCGAGGATTGGCTTAATCGCTTCCTCCTTTTTATGTTTGGTCAAGAGAACAATTTTGCGATTTTTATAGATTTGTTTTTCCACGAAACTACCCCCGCATACCTGTAGCTTATTAAACTATCTTGTAGTAAAGTTAGCACAATTATGTGCAATACACAAGTTCAAGCTGCCGCTCCGGCAAATAAGGCACATTCCATATCTTTTAGCAACTTTACGGAACAAATATTTGTTTCATTCGTCTAAACCGGTAAATAAAATTATTGGAGGTACCAAAATGAGTAAAAAATCTTTTATGCTTGCTGTTATTTGCGGATTACTGTTAATAATGGCAACACCTACCATGGCTGTCCTCAAAGTACTGGACCCCGCAATCAGTGAAGAATTAAGAGCGATCGCTGTGAAACACCTTGCGGAAACGCACAACACTGATGCAATCGCCATAGCCATCGAAGATGGCTGGCTGCGTGAATTTTGGAACGCTAAAGTTGAAGTGTATATGGTAGAAGCTGTCATTGACCGGGGACTGGCAAGTGAGCAAAAAGTGCAAGTGCCGGTAAGAGTAGACCAAAAAACTGTACTAACGGCTGATGAACTGAAAGCTTTAGAAGCAGAAGACAATAGACTTGCTCCTGAAGACCCCCAAGCACGAATTCTTATGACGGAAAATGCTCCTACGGCAGAACCTGTTCGTGCTACTGATACAGATTTAGCTGCAGATCCAAGTAATACGATTTATTTTGGCATAGCTCTGGTTTCAGCCGCGCTAATCGGGGCGTTAGCCATACTAAGGATGCGCCGCAAAGCATAGCAGCCAGTTGACAAGCATGACGAAAAATTGCTATAATCACTCTAGCGTTTCCAGAAAAACGTCCTAGAGGGGAGAAGCAAAGTGGAGAAAAAAACTGTGTCTAAACAGACTGCTAAAAAGTCAGGCGGCTCGAAAAAAAGTGTGCCTAAAAAAAAGAACTCGCTTTCTCCAACAACAATTGCCATCGTTATCGGCATCCTTTTAGTTGGTTTTATTGTCTATAGTGCTGCAAGCACAACTTCGAGCGGGGTGCCCTCAGGCAATGTCTGCGCAGAAAACATCGCCTTTCTCCAGGCTGGCGTCGACAGATATCAAGCAGCTTTTGGCGTGTACCCTACCGAACTTAGTCAGTTATTGGAAACAGGTGCTGACCAAAAACCATTTGTGGAAACTATAGACCTGCGCTGCCCGTCCAGCGGCAGACCATATATCATTGAGAATGGTGTCGTCAGAGATTCGTAAACAAAAGAAGGCAGGAGCAGGCGACTAATTTCTATCCTCTCTCCAACCGCAAGTATTATTCGTTGCACGACGCTTTACTGAGAAATATGCTTTGCGTAGCCTGTCAACATGAAAGCCCTTGGTTTTGCCGTTAGGCAACCGGGGGCTTTGTTTATTGCAAGTGAACTACTTGATAATAACTATGCCAGCCAGAACGCCCTTAGGCACATTGTCTGCCTTAATGCTGCTGCCGATTGGATAAATCTCCCACCCCTGCCGCGCCGCCAACTGGAAAACATCAATCCCAACAGCTTCCATCGAAGGTCTGGCAATCAGCGCAAAACGGCACTTCTTTCCCTGTAATGCCAAGCACCCTTCCTCCTTGCCGCAAAACGTATGCCGGCATGAACCGGCCCCTAGGGCAAAGGCTAAATAGTAACCGTCATAAAAAGCAAGCGACTCAAGAGCACTCGCAATTTTACTAATATCCTGATAAGCTGACACTCTTTCCTTAATTGTAGCCTTGTCCCGAACGATAACTTCCGGGGGCACATCCATGCTAAAAAAAACTGCCCAGGAATATTTTTTCAGATGCTGCCGCAACTCCTCAGGTTTTAGCGTATGAGGAGGACAGTTGGCAGAAACCCCGAAGCCAAAGCATCTGGGAATCTGACACTTCAAGACGACCGCTTCATCTACAGGGATCTGCGACGCGCGCACCAGGCAAGCGTTAGTCGCTCCTAATGCCAATGCTTTTTCCCTATAGCGCTCCAGATCACGCGTTAGTTCAGCTTCGCTTGAGGAAATATTAACCTTTTTCAAATCTGTCGCCTCCTTCATCCTACAGAGCCAAACAGTTCCGCACTTAACGAGACTTTCTTCTAAGCCGACAGAAGCTAATTTCCGGCGGCAGACAACGGCGCCACACGAAGGCGCCGATAAAGCTTCTCCGCCTCCACAGCTAAGAGTGTCACAGGAGAAAGAAGCAGTACAAGCCCCAGCTCGGCCAGCGACAGCGGCTCGGTACTAAAGATATAATTAAAGAACGGCAGATAGACTGCTGCCAGCTGCAAAATAAATACCAGCGCTATGGCTGCCATGATCGCTTTATTGCTGAAAAGACCCATCTGCCATAGCGAAAAATAATCGGAGCGAACGGCCAAAGCCACCCCCATCCTGTTCAAAACAAGGAAAGTGAAAACCATCGTCTGCCAAGCCATGCCGCTATAATAAGCGTGCGCTTGCAAAAAAAGCGCCGCACCGCCGACAAACAGGCCAAAGCGAGCAATATACAAGCCGCGGCCGCTGGCAAAAACCCCTTCCTGCGGATTGCGCGGCGGCTTATGCATCACATCCTTTTCCGCCGGCTCCCCGGCCAGAGCCAATCCGGGCAGGCTGTCAGTCAACATGTTCAGCCAAAGAATCTGGATAGGCAGAAGCGGCAGCGGCAGGCCGAGAAGAGGAGCAAAAAAAATGGCTACAATGGTGCCGGCATTTGCCGTCATGCTGTACTTGATGAACTTCAGGATATTGTTGTAGATCCGCCGGCCCTCCCGCACTGCCTTAACGATCGTGGCAAAATTATCGTCAAGCAAAATAATTGCCGACGCTTCCTTAGTAACATCTGTACCGGTAATACCCATGGCAATGCCAATATCTGCCCGCTTAATGGCGGGGGCATCATTAACGCCATCACCGGTCATGGCCACAAACTGATTTTTTTCTTGCAGTGCTTTGACTATTTTCAACTTCTGTTCCGGCGCTACTCGCGCATAAACCCGAATTTGTTCTACTCTGCCGGCGAATTCAGCCATTGACATCTCCTCAAGCTCACTGCCCGTGACCACAGCAGCAGATTCGTCATTCAAAATACCCAGACGCCTGGCAATAACCTCTGCCGTCAACGGGTGGTCGCCGGTAATCATCACCGGAACAATGCCAGCCGTCCGGCACATGGCAACGGCTTCCCTAGCCTCCTCCCGCGGCGGGTCCATAATGCCTACCAGACCAAGCAAAATTAAATCGCTTTCCACTTCTGCCGGCTGTAGCTCATCCGGCTGTTCAAGCCAATGCCGCATCCCCAGAGCTAATACCCTCAAACCAGAGGCCGCCATTTGAGATGCAGCCTGCAAAACATCTTCTCTCTCAATTGCCTGCTGGCCATCAATAGTCAGCATCAGATTGCACTTTTCCACCAGCATTTCCACAGCGCCTTTGGTAAAAGAAAGATATTGGCCGTCTAAAGCACGATGGAAAGTAGTCATAGCCTTGCGCTCAGAGTCAAATGGCAGCTCGCCGCTGCGCGGATAGTGCAGCTCCAGTTCTTTTTTACGAAAACCATGTTTGCCGGCAAAATTGTAGAGTGCTACTTCCGTAGGATCGCCAAAAACTTCTTCGCCAGAGCTGTTCTGGGCGTCGTTGCTCAAAGCCATAGCATGAAGAAGCAGTTTGTGGTTAACTACTTCCCCGTCAGAAACGAGACTGCCTCCACTATAGACAGCTTCAACTTCCATCCGATTAAGTGTCAGCGTGCCTGTCTTATCTGAACAGATAAATGTAACCGAGCCCAAAGTTTCCACAGCCGCCAGTTTGCGAACCAAAGCGTTTTGCCGAACCATCTTTTTTGCACCAAGAGCCAGCGTAATCGTAATAACGGCAGGCAAAGCTTCCGGTATCGCCGCCACAGCAAGCGAGATGCCGGTAAGAAACATGGTCACAACGTCTTCACCACGCATTACACCCATGGTGAAAACAACGCCGCTGATAAGCAGAATGACGCCGGCCAATTTTTTGGCAAACTGAGCCAACCGTTTTTGCAGCGGCGTCCTGACTTCTTTCTCATCTTGAAGCATGGCAGCAATTTTACCGATCTCTGTTTGCATACCGGTAGCCACCACCACGCCTATGCCACGGCCGCCAACAACAATAGTGCCGTTATATGTCATGTTCTTCCGATCACCAAGAGGCAAAACGCCTTCCGTCAGGATAGAGTCCGTATACTTCTCTACAGCTATCGATTCTCCGGTCAGCGCCGCTTCTTCAACCTGCAACTGCGCCGTCTCCACCAGACGCATATCGGCCGGCACCACTCTGCCGGCATCAAGAAGCACTATGTCGCCGGGCACCAGGAGTGCAGCCCCAATTTGTATCGTCTCACCGCCTCTAATGACGGTAGCCGATGGAGCCGCCATCTTCTTTAAAGCCGCCATGGCTTTCTCTGCCTTGTGTTCCTGGATGAAACCGATAACAGCATTCAGCACCACCACAGTTAAAATCACGATGGCATCTTTAGGTGAACCAGCCAAGCCGGCCATGACTGCAGCCGCAAGCAACACAATAATTAAAAAATCATTAAATTGGCCGAGAAACATCATCAAGGAGGTTCTTCTCGTTTTTTCTTTTAATTCATTTGTGCCGTAGCGTAGCAAACGCTCCGCAGCTTCCTCGGCAGATAGACCGTCACGGCAGCTGGCCAAAGAATCCCATACTTCATCTGTAGAAAGTTTATACCATTGCGACATAAGCAAACCTCCTCTTCAATCTTTTAACAACTACCCTACACCCCCCTCACCCTAACCCTCTCCCCCCAAAGGGTGGAGAGGGCAGAAGAGGATCCCCTCTGCCTCACCCTAACCTTCTCCCCCCAAAGGGTGGAGAGGGCATAAGAGTATCCCCTCTGCCTCACCCTAACCCTCTCCCCCCAAAGGGTGGAGAGGGCATAAGAGTATCCCATAAATCCCCCGCTGCCTCCCATAAATCCCCTCTCCCTCTGGGTGAGGGTTAGGGTGAGGGTTAGGGTGAGGGTTAGGGTGAGGGTTAAAGTGAGGGCCGAATTTAAAGCTAGAGTTAGAGTGTGAGTGAGGGAACTTTGAAAGGTGTACTTTATAATTGGATAAATGCAAAGCACTGCAGGAAATTCTAAGTATTATATCCTCTGTAACAAGAAAAATTCTCCATAAATAATTTTTTTCCTGTTTTGCAGTAAAGTTTCGTTATAGGCAAAAAAAAATACTAAACAGCGCAGCCAATAGTTTAAATGCCAGCATCAAGAAACAGCTCAATTCTGAATCTTATCCCACGGGCCGGGCAAACGTTCAGCCCTCAATTTATTCCCTTGTCGGGAAAAGCGAAATAATGCTTCCCACTCACCCGTTGCCTGACGGGTAATAGCCTGCAACATCCCTTCGGTAAAGCGCGCGGCAATGCCGCAGGAAGAAGAAAGAACTCGTGGCACAGGGATAAGTTTGATAGCTATCCCCCGCGAGAGCGCCAATTTCTCAAATCGCAGCGCCTGTGAAACGGAATGGAAAGTAACAACGTAATAGTTATCCAGATTATTGCACCCCTCTGTTAGTCAATATATGCGCCTATAAAGAAAACTTGACTTTAGCTCCTTGAGAGAAATTTTAACTTGATACGTTATAAAAGTAAAGCACAAAGAAACCGGCGCATCTGCGCCGGTCTCTTCTTCACTCTCTCTTTCCTTATCTTATCTGCGGCGGATATGGCGGCCATTCCGGACGGAAATCAGGACAGATGCCAAACACTTCGTCGCAATCGGGCGGCTCGGGACAGAAACCATAAGCCGGAACCATCAATTGAACAGTGGCCTTGAGCTTAATCAAAATATATTTGCCCACACAAGCGATAATGGTAACTCTTCCGGTCTCCGGATCAACCGCGCTGATAAAAGCATCCAGACACTCTAAAAATGGCACGTAACACTGAACATGCAAACCCTCTTCGCCAGCGCGCGGAATATTAAAAAGTTTGGTGACGGTTATTATCTGATACAAATCTGTGAATGCTGGATCACAAGTGTTCGGGAAGAACAGGCGTATCGTCACTTTGTAACGAAAAGTCACACTAACCAACCCAGGTTTTACTACCTCACAATACGGTTCACCAATCAACTCTACTTTATAGCAGCTGACATCGAGCACCGGGCACTCCGGTGTAGGAGTATACTCGAATTCATCTTCGTTAACCTGGATGTTTTTGCACTCATAATAGACCTTATCTACCTTAATACAGACTATTTCCGTTGGAGGCGGACATCCGAGGTAAGGATCACAGGGACCTGGCTGCACATCATTTACTTGTCTTACACTCTGTTCAATAGTTTTCACTAGATTTCACCTCCTTTGCTCAGAGTAAGAACTTTATGCCACAGAAAGTTCTCCTCTGCCTTTCATCAACAATATATGTTTCTACAAAGGAAGTGTGAAAGCTTCCGCCATTTTTTTAAGGCATGATGAAAATATCCGTCTCATATACATAGATTAGCGAGAGGAGGAATGTTTGTGCATAAACAGCTTGAGCTACCTTACTTTTATTGTACAGAAAATCAGAACTATTTTTTACAATTACATGAGCAGAATCTAATTCTTTGCCGCCGCACACAGCGGAGCAACTGGTCAGAGAAAATAATTATCTTCAGCAGTTGCCTGTACTTCCATGCAGCACCGGATCGGGAAGGAATACTGCATGTTTTGGCCGCCGATAATAATAATGATCTTTGTTATCTACTGGTAGATGAAAATAATGTCCGGAAAGCGCCTTTTGTTATCAAGAAGTCCCAAGCGCCTTTCCTGTTGGCATTTTCTGCCACCGGTCACGCATATTTTTGCGGGAGCCAAACCGCTAAGCTTATAGAAGCAGTCTTCTCCGCAGAGCATGGCTGGAGCGAGAGAAAAGTTGCTGCCGGGCTGGAAGCGTCTGCTCCCGCAGGCCTGGCCATGGATCGGTACGGCGGAATCCATATGCTACTCCAACACATGGAAAAAAACACTTTGATCTATCAATACCGCTCTCATGTCCAGAATTCCCGCACTGAACCACAGCTTTTAGCTTCTGCTATCCAGCCGGAGGCCATTTCCGTTCTCTCGCTCGACACAAAACAAGCAGTCCACGTTGCCTGGTATGACGCAAAAAGCCAGACGGTCAACTATCGCAAAAGGATTTCCGGCAGATGGCCCCACGGTGGCTGGCAACCGGAACAAAACTTGCTGACAAACTTCTCGCCTCGACTGCTTAACTTTTTCGAACAAGGGCGAGTATTCCAGCTCTGGGGAACGGAGGAATCCGGTCTCCTGTACCTTTGCGACACAAAAAATGGTCACTGGCAACAAGGAAGCAATGAACTAGATGCCTGGCATCCGGTAAGAGTAGGAACTTTAGGTTTAAACAGCTTTAATTTAGCCGCTGCCCTGCCGCCGGAAAACTGGTATTTTACAGCAGAGACCTTGGGCAACAGCAATAATAGAAAATATCTCGGCAACGACGAGCAGGATAACATGCTTCTGATTCATGCAAAACGTCTAATGGAAGGGAAACAGCTGCTTGAATCTCAGTTACATAAAAAAGAAGCTTCTCTCACGCATTTACGGCAAATGATGGAGCGTTCACAGGAAAGTTACAATAGACAGCGGCACAACTGGGATACACATCTCAGTCAACTGGCAGGAACGGCCCAAAGGTTAACGGAAACGCTAAAAGGCAAAGAAATGGAACTGACGCTTCTAAAAAAACAATGCGAACAGCTTCAAAACAGACTAACCAGCGCAGAGACGGAAAAACGGCAGCGTCAAGCCGAAGCGATTTTCCTGCGCAGCAAACTGTCTGAAAACCATGCGCTAATCCAGACGTTGCAAAGCAAACTCGCTGAGAGGAAAAACGAACCGGCGCGCGAGAAAAGTTTTTTGGAAAAAATTACCGAAGTCATCCATAAAAAACCATCTGACAAAGACTAAGAATTTATCTCAGTTAATATAACTGTCAGTCAGGAGAGGACAGGTTATCCGGCATTGGGAGCCGATAGCCTGTCCTCTCCGCCTTTGACAGTTCATACTTGCTCCTGATAAGATTGTGATGCTTCGAACTAATAAAGGAGGACTCGTGAATGAAAAATTTCAGCAAGCTGCTTCTTCTCCTTCTGATTCTTTCCCTGCTCCACGGAACTGCTTTGGCCGCTATTCCCCGCTGGCCTGAGCCGGCGTGGTTTGCCCAAAACCAACAACAACCTACTCCCTCTCCTGTGACTCCCCCTCCTGCAGCTCCTGCCCCTGTGACTCCCCCTCCTGCGACCCCCACTCTGCCTATTTCTTTAACAGCCGCTGAACAACATATTTTTACTGCCATTAATGCGGAAAGGACAAGCCGTGGGCTTGCCCCTCTTGTACTTGACCCTGCCTTAGTGGAACTGGCGAGAAGAAAGAGCCAAGACATGGTAGACAATGGCTATGTTGGCCATCAATCACCCGTTTATGGCTCCCCGTTTGAAATGATGCGTGCCGCTGGGATACGTTACAACTTTGCCGGCGAAAACATCGCCCGGACTACAACAGCGGCCAACGCCGTAAGGCTCTTTATGAACAGCAACCCGCACCGCAATACGCTGTTAAACCACCGCTTCAGCCGCACAGGCATCGGTGTAGTGCAAGTAGGCCGCCAGATTTTTGTCACACAAATGTTCATCGGCTTTATGCGCTAAAATAATCCAAGCAAAAATTTTTAGAATCTGTTAGCAGGTCGCCTTTCTAGGTAGCCTGCTGTTTTCTTTTATCTAAAACAACCTGCCCTCACCCTCGCTTCGCTCCACCCTCTCCCGATGGTAGAGGGTAAAACAAGAGCAAATCCCCTCTTCCTACCCAAAAATCCCCTCTCCCTACCCAAAAATCCCCTCTCCCTCTGGGAGAGGGTTAGGGTGAGGGCCGACTTAGGGCATACCTGAGGGCCAACTGAGGGCCGGCTTAGGGCATGCCTGAGGGCAGGCTGAGCAATATTTTCAGACCTCTAACTACAAAGCTACAGTAGCCGATCGTCTTCCGGAGAATTTACTCTAAGCCGGTAAAGAGAAGGCAAAAGACCAACCAGAGTAATAGCAGCAGCAAAAAGCATTACTGCCCGGTATCCGAAGAACTGGGAAATAACCCCGCCGAGCAATGGACCAATAGCACCGCTCAAGTTTATGGCTGAAAAGAAAACGCCGCTTGCGGTGCCTTTTTCTTCGCCGCTCCGCAAAACAATCAAAAGAGAGCCAACGTAAAGGAAAGCCCAAGAAAACCCCAAGATAACTTGAAGAGGAATAGCCTGTAGATAATAGCTGCTTACGGCATAACCTAAGAAAACTACAATGGAAAGCCCCTGCCCTATCAAGAAAACGGCTTTATCTGAAAACCTTTCCACGAAGCGCATCGCAATGAATTGAAACGCAAAATTAATAATCCACAGCAGCCCGATCCATGTCTTAGAAGCACCCAGCGTGGCAAAGAAAAGCGGCAGGATAATCCAAGTAGCGGTGGCGCCTAAGTGCCGAAGAAAAAAAGCAAACAAGATGCCGCGGTTGCGTTGGATGACTATTAAGGGCCGGGGAATAATTTTGGACTCAGGCGAAATTTTTTCCCGCATGCTCAGTGAAACAAGAAAAGCAGCAAAAGAAAGCAGAGCACTAAAGGTGAATAGCGTGTTGTACGCAGTCAATAAGGCGGCAGCCGCAGCGCCACCAATCCAACCCAGCGAACCATACGAACTAAATTTTCCCATATCACCCTTGGAATCATACATATAGGCGGTAAGCGCCGCTGTGGAAATACCTAGACTAAAGCCAACCAGGGCTCGAACAACAAACAGAGTAACCAGACTAAAAGAAAGCGTCTGAGCCAAAAAAGTAATACTGCTTGCGGCCAAGCCAAAACGAATAAATATCAGCCTGCCCAGTAGATCGGATTTCCAGCCAAAAAAGAGCGAGGAAAGTAAATAAGCAAAGCCGAATGCGGCTCCTACCAGACCGACTTGGAGAGAGGATGCGCCTAATTCAGTACTAAACAGTGGGATAAACATATGGGAAGACATAATAGCACAGTAGAGAAAAAAATTGATCAGGTTGGACTGTAACCTAGCTGCGTTTTCTGTATTTGCAAACATTCTTTTTTCTCCATTTCAACAAGATGTCCTTACGCTATCTAGGCACTATCGGCAGATACAAGCATGATGCCTTGCAACCACTTAAGCTGTATTCAACCATAAAGCTGGATTTCCTACCGCTTCGCGATGAATCCTCAAAATTTACTAAAGTTTAAGCAACTATTTCTAATTCCTGCAAGGACGGCAACTGACATCCGTCCCAGCGGGAAATTTAACGTTAAACCGCATTTAACACAAATTTTAAGTTCCGAGCCTCTTTTCCGACACTGTCTTAACAATACTCCTATATAATGATTCTCGAGAAGTCTCAAAAAAAATATCAGGGAGGAAAAATCAATGAAGCAAAAAACATCTATGAAAAAGCTTTTAGCATCAATTCTTTGTTTAGGCCTATTGGTTTCTGTCTCGACTGCCACAGCTTCCAGGCAAGATAAAAGAGATGATGACGATAAGGCAAGGAGTGGACGTAATGTAATTTTTTTCCATACCGATGGTTATGGGCTCAGTCATTGGGACGCCCTGCGCACAAAGACTGTTGGACCGGACGGCAAACTTAACTGGGACAAGCTCACTTACACAGCCGGGTACTCAGGACATATGAAAGACCAGTTAACAGGTACTTCACATGGCGGCGCCACTACTCATGCTTATGGAGTAAAAGTGGTTGCCGACAGCTTCGGGCTTGACGGTGAAAGTCCGATTACAGCCCTCTCAGGCAAACAGAAGAGCATCATGGAAGAAGCGGTACAAGCTGGTTTTGCCACGGCTCTGATTCAGACCGGCTCTATAACCGAGCCAGGCACCGCCGCCTTTGTCGCCTCTGTGGCAGAACGTGGCAACCACGAGGAAATCGCCAGGCAGGTGATAGAGTCCGGAGTCGATATTATTCTTAGCGGCGGAGAACGTTGGTTGCTGCCTGCCGGCGTCGCCGGAAGCCACGGCACAGGCAGCCGCACTGACGGTCTCAACCTAATTGCCAGAGCGCGTGAACTTGGCTACACCGTAGTGTTTAGCCGCGATGAGTTGCTCTCCCTACCACGAACCACACCTAAGGTTCTGGGAGTATTTGCTCATGGACATACCTTTAACGACAGATCTGAAGAAGCCTTACGGATCGCCGGTCTGCCTCTTTATGTGCCAACGGACCCAACTGTTGCCGAGATGTCAAAGGTAGCGCTGGAAATACTTTCACACAATGGGGAATCCGAGCGCCGCAACCCAAGAGCACAAGAAAACAGACGCGGGGGGAAAAGACCTTTCTTTATGGTTGTTGAAGAAGAAGCCGCCGATAATTTCCCAAACAACAGCAATGCGGCCGGCTCTTTTGAAGCCGGCAGACGCTCTGATGCAGCCTTTGCTATCTTCAGGGAGTTTGTCAATGAAAACCCCCGCACCCTACTCCTCAATGCTGCTGACATCAGTGCCGGCAGCAAAAATATTGTTGACTGGAGAACAGGACCTTTAGTAACAGAAGGTCCGGTCAACAGCGACACGTCCGGCCGGTTTGTCAATGCTCCCTTTGACGGCATCGACGGTGGCGGGACAGCGCCGTTTGTTTCTGCACCAGACAAGAATGGCAACACCTTCCCCTTTGCTGTTACCTGGAGCTTCAGATGGGATTTGGCGGGCGATATCCTTGTCCGCGCTGAAGGACTTAATGCTAGTCGTGTGCGTGAACTCGGCGTCGTTGACAATACAGACATTTACCGCTTAATGTATTTGACGCTCTTTAATGAGTGGCTACAGTAAGATAATAAGTTTGCCACAATTTTTCCTTATGCGTAGAACTTCTAAAATAATGCTCCCGTGTTGCTTAACACGGGAGCATTATATATAGCACTTCATTATTAAAATAGCTTTAGAGCAGCAGCCAATGCGGCCCCAACGGCTACTCCCGCAGCCAAAGTAAACCCTAGCGCTAAAAATATCCACACCCAAAACAATCCTGCCTGTATCAATTTGCGGAACACGGTCACTACCCCCTGTCAGGCGCAAATTCTTTAGCATTACCAACACATTATAGTATTCTGCAAAAACATATAAAATCCTTGCCGCATACTTTGCAGGCCTGATTTTTGAGCGTAGATAATTGCCGACTATTCCGCACTCCCTTTTGCAGATTTCCTGGCAATTCAGTAAAAAAATAAAAAAGCCTTTACAAAAATCATAGAAAAAAGTATACTTATGACATACCCCCAAGGGGTATAATGTTGATTAAGGGGTGTTGTCTGTGGCTACGCAAAAAAACTACAATATTAAAGCAAAGCGAACTTTTAGCTTAATCAGAAAATTTGGCTGGTTAATTACTGTGCTTGTTGCTATCGGCGGTTTGTGGGAACCTAAACTGGGTTTAATTGTGCCTTTTATTATGGCTGGGCTGATTACTACCGGATTCTTTACGGGCAGATCTTGGTGTGGAAAATACTGTCCGCATGGCAGCTTATTTGATAACATCTTGCCCATAAGTAAAAATGCCAAAATCCCCAGCTTCTTAACATCTAAGTTGATGATTGTCGGCTTTTTTATTTTTTTTATGTTTAATTTTATGAGAAGAGTATTAAATGTCTTTCAAAACTGGGGCGCATATGATTTCTTGGATAGGTTGGGACTTTTATTCGCCAACACTTTTCTTATGGTATTAATAGTCGGTGGCCTTTTAGCGGTTTTCATTACGCCACGGATCTGGTGTCAATTCTGCCCTATGGGTTCCATGCAAAAGCTATCCCATAAGTTAGGCAAAACGCTGGGGATTACTGAAAAAACCGAGAGAAAAATAACTATCTCAGCATTAGAAAAATGTCATAAATGCGGCAAATGCTCCCGCGTTTGCCCATTCCAGTTACAACCCTTCTTAGAGTTCTCTGATCTCAATCAGTTTAATGATGCAAATTGCATCAAGTGTTCCACATGTGTAGAACACTGCCCCGCCGGCGCTTTATCGCTTGCAACTAAAAACAATGCTCTTAAGTTAAAAGAAAGAACATCTCTAGAGGGCTATGAAGACCGTAAAAAAATAACGGCAATAATCTCCGCTAAAAAAGAATTGAATGAGGATGCAAACGAATATGTTTTTACTTTTGAATCACCGAAAGAAGTAAACTACCGCTCCGGACAATTCATCTTAGTAAAAATTCAAGAAAATCCAAGCTCGTTTCGAGCATATACTATTTCCTCATACAACGAAAACAATAGACAGCTGAGCGTAATCGTAAAAAAAATCCCGGGGGGTTATGGTACCGACAAAATATTTAGCGAATTTAATATTGGAGATATGGTTGAACTTGAA
Source organism: Dethiobacter sp. (assembly GCA_018333635.1). Lineage (GTDB taxonomy): Bacteria > Bacillota > Dethiobacteria > Dethiobacterales > Dethiobacteraceae > GPS1B09. Next base: position 17,639 of record JAGXTL010000042.1, on the reverse strand, counting down.
GGCCCGATGGGAAATGAGTTAGTCCTGGATCCCTCCGCCGAAAAAATTCTCTTTATCGCCAACGGTATCGGTATAACACCCTTCATTGCCATGTTAAAAGATGCTTTGTTAAACTACCCCAACGCAAAAATCATCCACCTTATATCCGGTCAAAAGTATGAAAAAGATCTCTTATACCATGACTATTTTAACAATTTAGCTGAGCAATACGATAAGTTTAGTTATACAGCAATTGTTTCCAGAGAAAAGACAACCAGCCTCAAAAAAGGGCGTGTTACTGAGGAATTAAGAAACATGACAGACCTAAAAGGCTATAAAGTTTATATGTGCGGCACTAAAAATATGATTAAGGAAAGCTATAATATCCTTTTGGAAAAAGGTGTCGATAAAGCAGACATCTCCTATGAAAGCGATAACAAAGTAATTTTATAAAAAAGCCATTTTTAGCGGCAGCATGATGATAGCCAATCGAATCGATAAGCACATTTCTCCAAAAAAAACGCTTCGATTTTTCTATCAACTGACGCATCTTGCAGGGCGGGTTTGAAACCCGCCCCTACGGGCTGCCGCCCCTTCGGCGGATCTGCAAACCCTGAGCACCTTTTGGTAGGGGCGGGTTTCAAACCCGCCCGAAAAGGAGTCGCCCTGCGGCACCCCCATTACGTTGGAAGCGATATAATTTCCTGGTACAAAAATTCCCCTCCCCTGGAGGGGTGCCCGCAAGGGCGGGGTGGTCGCGTGGACGAGTGGGACAAATCACCTGTCCGCCTGTAGGTTGTACACCAAAAAAAACGGCTCCATTGAGGGAGCCGTTTTTTATAGTCACAACAAAATAACTAACGAAGCAAAGTTAATTCAGCTAATCATTAATAGCATCCCGTTTTTACCACATTGACACGGACTCCCGGTATAGCCGACAATTCTTTGGAGAATTCATCCATGTATTCATCTTCGGCCCGAACGCTCAACGTGATGACTCCCATGTTATTGTTTAGGTCATGCACACCTTGTCTTGTTAAGATGCACGTTCCGTATTTAGTAAAGACATCCTGCACCTTAGGAGCTTGTTCCTCCCGCTGAGGCAATTCAACTATTACTACCTGGCAATATTTTCCATCCATTAAAAGACGCCCTCCTTTGTCCAAATTTTAGCTAGTTTTTTCCAACATCTCCGCTTAAATTAGCATTAACATCTTACACCAAAAAATCCTCTCTATTTACTTTCCATTCCGTCCGAGTCAGTCAATACTTTTTCAATAAAAATTTTAACCACTTCTGGGTCAAATTGCTTTCCCGCATTATTTTGCAATACTTTTATTGCATAAGGTAAGGAATAAGCAGCTCTGTGGACCCTTTTGCTTGTTAGAGCATCAAATGCGTCTGCCACAGCAAGAATTCTAGCCTGTAATGGAATATCTTCCCCTTTAATATGCGAGGGATATCCGCTGCCATCAAAATGTTCATGGTGGGCTAAAACATATCGAGCAATTTCAACTGTATCATTTGAAGTGCTAAGTATCCTGTAGCCAACCTCCGGATGCCGGTGAATTTCCGTCCATTCTTCCTCAGTCAGTTCGCCGGTCTTCTCTAGAATTGTTTCCGCAATAGCGATTTTGCCGATATCATGCATCAATCCGATCGTTTCCATCTCATTTACTTTCGCTTCCGGCAACCCCATCGCCTTTGCTATATTTTTGCTTATCTTTGCCACTCTTCTGGAGTGCTCGGCTTCCCTTTGATTCTTTTCGAACAGAGTACTGTGAATTACTTTGATTGCGCTTCCTACCATGCTCTGGCTTTCTTGCAGTTTATTCTTATACATATTTCTTTCGGCGGATTTAAGCACATCTGAGATATATTCATCTGCTTTCTCTTTTGTTTCATAACCCAATGAAATAGAAAGCTTAATTGCTTCTATTTCCGCCTCAGTACATGAGTTTCTAATTCTTTGCATAAGTTCTACGGCGCTTTTTTGGTTGGTCTTAGGCAGAATAATCACGAATTCGTCACCACCCCAGCGCGCAACGATATCATCAACACGGCAAGCCTGTTTTATGGCTACCGCTGCTTTCTGCAAAAGCCTGTCCCCCACGAGATGGCCAAACGCGTCATTAATTAATTTTAACCCGTTTACATCGCCAATAATCAGTGTAATTGGCAGATTCCTTTCCACATCCATCCTGTTTAATTCTTCCTCGAAAAACCTGCGATTGTATAGCCCCGTTAAGCTGTCATGATAACTGAGATATTCAATTTCTTCATGCCTGAGTTTTTCACCTGTCACATCCCTGAAAACCAGAACGGCACCATGAATTACGCCAGCCTCATCTTTAATCGGTGCTGCACTATCGGCGATAGGCCTCTCCGTGCCGTCTTTGGAAATTAGCGCGGTGTGGTTTGCCAGACCGATAATATTTCCTGAATCAAGCACTTTTTGCACAGGGTCTTCACATACTTCTCTTGTTTTTTCACTGATGATATGAAAAACTTCCTGCGCATTTTTTCCTTTGGCCTCCTGTTCAGACCAGCCGGTTAACTGTTCAGCTATGGGATTTAAACTGATAATCGAACCGCTTTTATCAGTAGCTATTACAGCGTCACCGATCGACTGCAATGTAACCCGCAGCCTTTCCTTCTCTGTATATACTGCCCTTTCAGCTTCTACCTTTTCGGTGATATCTCTTGTGACAAGTATATATTTCTTTTGATTGAAGCAGTCAGTCCTGTAAATAATATTTGTGCGAAACCACCTGTCAATACCAGGCATCGGCGACTTGTGAATGAAACTCTCCATTTTCCCTGACGCCAACGCTGTTTTACACTCTCAAGCAACGTAGCAAATTCCAAGCCATAGACTTCACGAATTGTTTTGCCGATAATTTTTTGTCTCTGCTGAAAATCATATTTCTTGCTGGGATTGTAATTGATATATCTGAAATTTTCATCCAGTTCTATCACAATATCGTTAAAGAATGTATTCAAGGTGATTTGCTCTTCCAGAATTCTCATCTGATGCGCAATATCAGTGAAGTATGTCACAATATGACTTTTCGCCGGAGAAAACAGATTTATTTTATACCATCTGCCAAGCGGTTCAAAATAATGTTCAAACTCTATACTGCCGCCGCCCTGTATGGCTATTTCTTCACAGCATAAAGACAACTCGGACTTTCCTCCCCACATTGACGGCAAAGCCTCTGCAGCTTTTTTACCAACTATCTCACCAAGGGCTAGGCCCATCATTTTTGCAAAGGCAAGATTAGCGTCAATCAACTCATAGTCATAAGGCATACAGTCCTCATCGCAAAGCACCCTGTAATAAGCATATCCGATGGGAGAGTGATCAAGTACATCCTTATAGAATCTCTCACTCATAGCAATCACGCACCTTATAACTATATATGCTCTCTTACTTCGACATCAAATTGATAAATCCTTTGCTTATGTCTTAGAAAAACACTCTTACTGAGCCTCCCTTCCGCTCTCAAGGCAAGGCTCCTGTCTACGACTGCTGACAAAAATAGTTTCGGGGTTTTCAATCGGCTCAAAATCTGTTAGAATGAAACAGGATTTCTCTCTTTTGATGTCGAAAATAACGTTTTCGTAAACATAAGAGCTAACACTCGCCCAAACGGGCTTAATCTTTTTCCAAGGAGGCCTCCGATGTCAAAGCATGTAGTTACACTTATCCCCGGTGAAGGAACCGGTCCGGAAATCTGTGAAGCGGTCAGAACGGTCATCGACGCCAGCGGCGTGGATATTAGGTGGGAGTACGAAGAAATCGGCCTGGACTGCCTGGAAAAATTCGGCACGCTTCTGCCGGATAAGACTATCCAGTCTGTTGCCAAAAACAGGGTCGCCTTGAAGGGACCGACCACCACACCTATTGGGACGGGCCATAAAAGCGCCAATGTTACGCTGCGCAAAGTATTCGACCTTTATGCAAATGTGCGTCCGGCTCTCTCTGTCCCAGCGCTAAAGAGACCTTGGAACAATATAGATATCCTTGTTTTCCGTGAAAATACGGAAGATACGTACGCCGCCATTGAGCACATGGTTTCGAGTGAAGTGGCTCAGTGCCTGAAGGTGATTACCTGGCCGGGGTCGTACCGTATCGCCGACTTCGCTTTCCGCTGGGCCATAGCCCACGGACGCAAGAAGGTAGTCTGTGTGCATAAAGCCAATATCATGAAAATGACTGACGGACTCTTTTTGGACGCTTTCCGCGAGGCGGCTAAAAAATACCCTGGAATCGAAACAGACGATATTATCGTGGACAACTGTGCTATGCAACTGGTGCGCAACCCGGCCCAGTTCGATTGTCTTGTCTTGCCCAACCTATACGGTGACATCATGACCGACCTTTGTGCCGGAATGGTAGGCGGACTTGGCTTTGCCCCCGGGGCTAATATCGGTGACAACTGCGCTATCTTTGAGGCAGTCCACGGTTCGGCCCCCAAATACGCCGGCCTGAAAAAAGTTAACCCTTCCGCTGTCTTAGCTTCCGGCATTATGATGCTGCGCTGGCTGGGAGAGACTGAAGCTGCCGAACGTATTGATAAGGCAATGAACGCTGTCCTGGCGGAAGGCAAGCGGGTCACCTACGATGTGGGCGGCACTGCCAGCACGGATGATTATGCCCAGGCGATCGTGGACAAAATGCGTGAGCAAAACTGACCTTGCTACAAGACAAACGTTATGCCTCAGGCGATGGCTAAATAGCGATGAAACTAATCTGTTCTAGCAGGAAAATCGGATCTAATATATACCGACACGGAAAAGGGGGCTGGTTACAATTAATAAAAGAGCTAAAGACATCAAGCTAATAGGTGTGGATGTCTATATCATCAGTGAAAATGGCGTGCCGCAATTTGCAGACTTTGAAAATTTCCAGTGTGAATTTGTTTCAAACCGGGGCACCAAAGTTTGGCCAGGCTATGTCAGTCCCGATTTAATGCTGGTCAATTGGTACCGCTGTCGTTTTCTCGCCACCACGGAAGTCACCGACCGGGATATAGATTACTTTCTGAGCAAACTCAGCGAAAATTGGCTCTGGTCGGCAGCGCAAAAACTTTGGCTTTATGACGGCGAGCCTGGTTTCAGTAAAGCATACTAAAAAAAATGACTCCCCTAATCCCCAAGCATCGTGTATAAAGCTGTGGGTGTTTCGGGAGTCATTATTTTTGTGCTTGCTCTATTATCGCTCTACTGTAACTAATTTCTTAAATTATAGTCTTGCGCATATTTTGCTTTTTCGAATTAACGATATGGCAGTAACCATGCGGGTTTTTATCTAAATATTTCTGATGGTATTTTTCTGCGGCATAGTAGTTTTGCAATGGCATCACCTCAACCATAACAGGCCTGTCATATTCTTTTTGCAGCTCTTTTATAGAACTTGCAATTATTTCTCCGTCCTGCTCATCTGCATAATAGATGCCTGTACGATACTGTGGCCCACAATCGTTGCCCTGTCTGTTTATCGCCAAAGGATCGATAATATCGTAAAAGAGCCTCAAAATAAACTCTAAGCTAATTTCGTTCGGGTTATACCTTACTCTAACCGTTTCTGCATGGCCGCTACCTTTATGGCAGACGTCTTCATAAGTAGGGTCTGCAGTAGTCCCATTTGCATAACCCACTTCTGTGTTCACTATCCCTTTGACAAGTGACAGGTATTTTTCAGTTCCCCAAAAACAACCGCCAGCCAGATAAATTTCTTTTGTATTTCCCTTAGTTTCCTCAGACATACTCATACTTGGCATCTCTCCATCTTTGTTTTAATTAGTTTGCCCTACGCCCACATTAGATACATATGCCCCTAATAAGCAGGGCAATCCAACCCCCACCCTAACCCTCTCCCAGAGGGAGAGGGGAAAATTTTTATGGGAAACGGCTATTTCTCCAATTCCAACGAGTCCTTTCAGGGCAGTTTTTACAGGGCAGAGGTGTGGCGAATATAAGGGCAGGAAAGCGCATCCACACGGCGAATACTCAACAGTAAGTGCGGATTATTGTGCCGGAGAGTCGATAGTTAACTAATAATATCACTGCTAATTTAAGCGACGTCAAAGTCAAATTAATATAAGGGGAGGAAACGGTAAATGCAGTCAAAAGTGATGACAGCCAAGGAAGCTGTAGCGAAGATTCGTGATGGCGCCACAATCGCCTGCGGTGGGTTTGTCGGTAACTGCCATCCTGAAGAATTGACTATTGCCATTGAGCAACGTTTCATCATGGAGAACCACCCTCAGAACATAACCCTTGTCTATGCTGCCGGACAGGGAGACGGCAAAGAAAAAGGCACGAATCATCTTGGCCATATAGGCCTAGTGGCAAAAGTCATCGGCGGCCATTGGGGTCTTGCTCCCAAACTTGGCAGGTTGGCCGTAGAGAACAAGATTAAAGCATACAACTTGCCGCAAGGTGTTATCTGTCACATGTTCCGCGATATCGCCGCCGGTAAACCCGGCACCATTACCCATGTCGGCCTGAAGACCTTTGTTGACCCTCGCCGTCAAGGTGGCAAACTGAACAGCGTCACTACTGAAGATGTGGTGGAGTTGATTCATCTCCACGGCAAAGAATACTTGTTCTACAAGGCCTTCCCAATCGACGTAGCGCTAATCAGAGGCACCTACGCCGATGAAGACGGCAACACCACCATGCATAGAGAAGCAGTGACTCTTGAGGTTCTCTCCATCGCCCAGGCAGCGCGCAACTCGGGTGGCTTAGTCATCGTGCAGGTCGAAAGGGTTGTAGCCAAAGGAACGCTTGACCCGCGCTTAGTAAAGATACCCGGCATATTAGTAGATGCCGTTGTGGTAGCTAAGAGCGAAAACCATATGCAGACTTTTGCCGAACAATACAATCCAGCTTATTGCGGCGAGATTAAATTGCCGATGCGCTCTCTAAAAACATTGCCTTTAGATGAACGCAAAGTTATTGCCCGACGCGCAGCCATGGAGTTAGTGCCGATGGCTATTACCAATCTTGGCATAGGCATGCCGGAAGGCGTAGCATTAGTGGCTAATGAGGAGGGGATAGGCAATCACTTGCGTCTTACCGTCGAGAGCGGTCCAGTGGGCGGGGTGCCTGCGGGAGGCTTGAGCTTTGGCTGTGCAACAAATCCCGACGCAATTATCGACCAAGGCTACATGTTCGATTTTTACGACGGCGGCGGTTTGGACGTGGCCTTCCTCGGTCTTGCGCAATGCGACAGCATGGGTAACGTCAACGTCAGCAAATTTGGCCCCAAGGTGCCTGGCGCAGGTGGGTTTATCAATATCACGCAAAACGCAAAAAAAGTAGTTTTCTGCGGCACTTTTACCGCCTGCGAGCTGAAAATTGACATTGCCGACGCCAAACTGCACATCACCCAGGAAGGCACGCACAAAAAGTTCGTTCCTCTAGTGGAGCATGTGACATTTAGCGGTGAGTACGCGCAAGAACATGGCAAAAAAGTCCTCTATGTTACTGAAAGAGCTGTCTTCTGCCTTGGCAAGGAAGGTCTCGTCTTGGAAGAAATCGCACCGGGGGCAGATCTGCAGCGCGACATTCTAAGCCTTATGGATTTCAAACCCATTATCAGCCCTCATCTCAAAGTGATGGATGAACGCATCTTTAAGCCGGAAACGATGGGACTTAAACTAGAATAATTATAAAAGGAGGAGAAGCCAAATGCGTCTCAAAGACAAAGTAGCGCTCATCACCGGTGGTGCGCGTGGAATCGGGGAGTTCACGGCTAAGTGCTTCAGCCGGGAAGGAGCCATAGTAGTTGCGGCGGATGTCAATGAAGATGACATCAACAGAGTCGTTGCCGAAATCATCGGGGCCGGCGGAAAAGCTATCGGCTTAAAAGTTGACGTGACCAATCGCGCCATGGTTGATGCGATGGTCAATACGACCGTCTCTGTCTACGGTAAAATTGATATTCTCATCAATAATGCCGGCATTACGGCAGATAACACCCTGCTTAAAATGACAGAAGCTGAATTTGATCGAGTCTTAAACGTCAATCTCAAGGGAGTTTTCCATTGTGGCCAAGCAGTCGCCGCCGTAATGGTAGAAAAAGGCAATGGGGGAGTCATCCTTAACGCCTCTTCGATAGTAGGCATTTATGGCAACTTTGGACAGACGAACTACGCCGCCACAAAATGGGGCGTCATTGGCATGACCAAGTCTTGGGCCAAAGAACTGGGCCGCAACGGCATCCGCGTAAACGCCGTCGCCCCCGGCTTCATTGTTACACCGATGACAGAAAAAATGCCCGATAAAGTACTCGAAATGATGAAAGATAAATCTGCTCTCAAATCACTTGGCTATGCTGAAGATATCGCTAATGCCTACTTGTTCCTTGCCTCGGACGAGGCTCGCTTTATCACCGGCACAGTGCTCAGCGTCGATGGAGGCTTAGTTCTCTGACCGCCTAACCAGACATCTTATGAGCAGGGATATATTTAGAAACTTATAAATCCTGTATAGCAGAAGATCTCACTCACACTCCTGAAAAAGCTCCGAGTTGTAAAAATAGCGCTAAGACCAAAGTAGATAAAGCTGAACAGTCCAAAGCTAAGCAGCAGACCGAGCAAGAGAAAAACACCATCTCTGTTTAACAGTCCGGTGCCTAGTAACAGTACAGCAAAAGCTGGCAAAGTATTCATAAAAGGCAAAGGCGTCAAAAGAATAACGCCCAAAAGAACGATGGTTACGGCAACCAAACGGAGCACAAATAGCTTTTCCATAAATAACCAACGTGGAGACGAAAAGCGCTCCAGTGTTTTAAAAAATCTGACACTCCGATCGCGTAACTTGTGTGCTGTTTGTTCGGGGAGATGATAGTTTCTGACTCGCTGCGGCAACCAAGGCGAAGTGAGGCCAAGCAGCATCTGTCCGCCAAAAAGGATATAGATAAAACCGATTGTTGCTGCTGAACCAGGAGGCAAAAGCGGAAAAAGCGTCGGCAGAGCCAGAATAACGAATAATAAGCCAAAGCCACGCTCAGCAATGCGGTTCATTATCTCTCCAAGGGAAAGTGAACCATAATTGTCAACATCGAGCGCTGACTGCAGCACATCAGATAAAAGTTTATTCTGTTCGCTCAGGAAAACCACCCCTGCAAAATTTTCATTATCTTATCTTCTCCATTTTTCTGCAAAATTCCTTTATCTGTACTGTAAATCCAAGATTTTATTGGAGAGCTGCGAGTCTATTGTCCATCCGAAGCCGTCACTGCGAACGCTAACAGCCCCGTGCAGGTCGGTACGATAGATGGTCATTTTTTTTTGCTGCAAAAGCATAAGCGCGTCTTCATGCGGATGACCGTAAGTATTGCGTCCCACAGAAATAACGGCCACTTGGGCACCGACTGCCGCCAAAAAAGCTTCTGACATGGCTCGGCGGCTGCCATGATGAGGTACCTGCAGAACTGCGGCAGACAAATTTTCCGGTTGTAGTCGCACCAACCGCTCCAGCGCCTCATGCTCCCCGTCAGACGTAAATAAGATTGAAAACTCACTAAAAATCAGCCGCTTTATCAGCGCATTGTTGTTAACATCATCAACGGTATAACTGAATTTTTCAGGCGGCGGCGACAATACCTCGAGCACCACATCTTCCCCTAGCAGCAAACGGTCCCCGCCAGCTAAAACCATCACCGGAATCGGTGCGGCAGCAAGCTTATCCTTAACGGCCAAGAAAGATGCCGTATCATCTCTCTCGCCATTGCTGGCAAAACGCCTGACAGCAATGCCTGACAAGATCGCCGGTATGCCACCATGGTGATCTTCTGAGGGATGGGTCAAAACAAGTAAATCTAGACTTGTAACTCGACGGTTTCGCAGGTAAGGCAATACTATCCTCTCTCCGGGGTCGAAGGTGCCGCCGCGTCGACCTCCGGCATCCAATAAAATATTCTTCCCTTCCGGCGTGCGGATAAATACCGACAAACCTTGTCCTACATCTAAAAACACAACTTCCAGCTGCCGGCTGGCAATGCTAGGAAGCAAACCTGTTATAAGAGGGAACGAAACATACATATTCAAAAGCAATAAAGCTGTCAAGGCAAGCCTCGCCCGCGACCAGGCGATTTTAACACCACATACAAACAGGCAGAGCAGAAGAACATACAATCCCCATATGCCCGGGTGCAGCGGCGGCGGCACTACCGCCGCACCCGGAAGTGCTGCCAATAGTTTTGGCCCTTCGTTTAACGCCAACAAAACCGGATAAATTGCATAGCAAAATGGAGCTGCCAACAGCGGAGAGAATATACTCGCGCCTATAACTGCTAAGCCTAGTCCCATAACTGCGCCAACTAACGGAACAAACAATAAATTTGCCGGGACTGAGAAAAGCGGCAACAAAGCAAAAAGGGTAAGCTGTAGCGGCAGCACCGCTGCTTGCGCTCCTATAGTAACAGAAATAGGACCATTCAGAAAACGAGGCAAACGAGAAAAATATGGCAGCAAGCGAGGTGAAAGCAGTAAAATACCAAGAGAAGCTAAAAAAGAAAATTGAAACGATAAGTTAAATAGCCAGTGCGGTCGAAAAAACAACATCAAAAGCGCTGCCGCCGCCAAGGCCAATACTCCGTCACTCTCGCGTCCAAGCTGACGTGCGCCCATCACCAGCCAGAGCATAATAGCCGCCCGCCAGACCGGCGGCTCACCGCCTGTCAATAGCAGATACGCCAAAACTAAAGCGGCTGCCAAAACAGCCCCCACTGCTTTCCGGCGTATGCGCCTGGTAAGCAGCAAGGCAAAAGCCGCCACAAAAGCAGTATGCAGCCCCGATACCGACAAAAGATGTGTTATGCCAAGGCGCCGGTACGCTTCTTCTGTTTCCACGGCCAAGTGCTCTGTCTCTCCCAAAAGCAAGCCAAGAGCCAATCCGGCTTCTTGCGGCGGCAGCCAGCGGAGCAATGCTTCCTCAACACGCTGCCGCGCTGCCGCGGCGGCACTGAGCCAAAAATAGCCGCCTCTGCCAGGCAAAAGCTCCACGGCTGAACCGTCCGTAGTTAAGAGGGCTGCCACCCCTTCCCCCGCTAGAAAGGCTGCATAATTGAACCCGCCGGGAGTTCTCTGACCTGCCGGGGCAACTAATTCTCCGGATAATCTAAGGCGTTGTCCATAGCTAATAGTCAATGTCGGAGGCAGACGAAAAATCCTGACGCGTATCATGGTGCCCAACGTTGAAGCGTCTTCTCCAACGAGAGCTGCTTCTTCAACCTTAAAGAGAAAAGCAACACTTTGACTGTCTCTGCTGTCTATACGATGAACATAGCCAGACAAGATAACTTGCCGCCCCAGGAGTTCTCTCAGGGGAGCGTAGATTTCCCGTTCCGCCAACTGGAAGCTGAGCACTCCCAATAACAAAAACAAAGGCAGTACGAATGCTCCGAGCGGTCGCTGCCGAACATATAAGTACACCAGAAAAACAGCGTGAGAAAATGTTAAGCCTGCTGACCAAATCAGAGGGTGAGGCCAGATTCTAGCTAAGGCAATACCTGCGGCAAAAGCCGCAGCGAGCAACGGCAATGCCGTCACCGTCTGCCGTCCGCTGCTCCTTTGCTCTTCAATGGACGGTAGCATACTCGCGCAACGCCTCCACAGTCTTAACGCCTATGCCGCTGACACGAGCCAAATCCTCAATCTGCCTAAACGGCCCGTTCTTTTCTCGCTCACGAACAATAGCGCCTGCCCTGGCCGGACCTATGCCTGGCAGTTCTTCCAATTGAGCAGCGGTCGCGTTGTTAATATTTATCCGGCCGTCCTGAGGCGGCATTACTTCGCTCTCTCCCTCTTGCACATTAGCACTCGGTACAATTATTTTCCTGCCGTCAAACAATGCTTCAGCCAAATTTAAGGCGTGGACATTAGCCTCCGGCAACGCACCGCCTGCTTTGGCAATCGCTTCAAACACTCGCGAACCTTCCGGCAACGTAAAAACACCCGGGTTTTTCACAGCACCGGCTACATGCACAACAATCTTTTTTTCTTCCCCAGGCGCTTGCTGCTCCGCCGGCTCGGCCGCTTGCTCCAGCACAATTTCCGGCTCATTGTCCGGCAAGAGCACAAAACGTAACAACAAACCGGCAATCAGCAAGCCGGCCAAGAAAAGAGCACCCAACAACTCACGGCGTTGAAAAACAAACACTAAGAACGCCTCCAGAAAAGGTTGCAAGAACTCTTCCACATCGAGCGCCCAATTCCTGCCTTAAATCCAAATTATGACATTTTTCTTAGAAATCCTTAGTCTTCCCTCTTGCATTACATCCTAAGGCTCTTTTTATCTTACGTCGGCTCATTGTAAACCGGTGCCGGTTGAGTCCATCCTTTTGCTTTTCCATACTTGAGTAGTTTATCGTAAAGACTCATCTCGTTTAATAGTATTCGCGTAAACATTTTGCGTAATTTATCGTTCATCTCGGTCTGCACTACCGCTCTTAAGTGGAGATCCTGCGCTTCCTGCAAGCCAGTCAAAATACTGCGGAACATGAATACATCTTCAAAAACCTCTGGATCAATTGGTATCCTTGTAGAGGCAGGCGGTCTTCCCGGCAGCACTATTTCAAACTTTGTCATAAGATTTTCTAACATTTTGATTTCTTCTGAAAGAGATTGAACACCTAAAGTAATGATCACAACTAATTCGGGGTCATGAATTAATGATTTATACGTACTTGTCAAATGCAATTGATCGTACCTTTGATTTAAATGATCCCAGAGATGAAACGCTTCTGAAACCAATAACTGTTCAGATTTTTGTGGTTTGTGTATCTTATATGTTGGCGGAGGATCTTGCCATCCCTTTAATCTACCGTATTTTATAAATTCCTCAAAATTCTTGAGTGTATCTTTAAGACGGTGCTGCAGCCTACGCCTTAACATATCGTTTGTAGAAGATGTGCGTATAGACCGGCTTAATTTAAATAAATCATCTCCCAGGCGTCGGTAAACATTGCGAAAAATGTAACGATCAGAAAATTCCTCTACAATCGCTGAGGTCTTAAAGTCTACTGGAGGCTGATGTGAAGTTTTTATATTATATCGGATTGCCTCCTTTTCCATCATATTAAGCTCATCCTCTAGGCTCTTAAGATGTCTATCAAGTAGCCAGTTTAAATCATTATCGTGGACAAAATTCTTTAATAGCTTAATGTCTGCTAGGCTCTCATAACCTGAACTCAATAGCTCCCATATATTCCATACTTCTTCAATATCGACTACTTTATTTTTCGAGCCCACTTTTTTGAGCAACATTGGCATATCTTTCCCCCCCAGCATAGTTATTTATCGCGGTTATAGCTTTTACTATTATACCCATAATTTCATATATATTTTTACTGCCTTACCTCCTCTGCACCTTTCTCATGTTCAGTGTGCCACGAGTTTACACTGTTTATCAAATTGAGTACGGTTCAGACAGTATATGATCTGCTCTTCCAAGACAAACTAAAAAGCCTATAATCTTGCAAAGCTGGAGATTATCACGTTTGACCGGACAAGGCAGGAGTATTATGATGCAAAGAAAGGTGGAGGAAATTGGACAACAACCAGGGTATAAACGAACACAGCAAAGAGAAGCAGCTTGCTGATTTCCGCGTTGACCACAGCGGTGAGATCCTGACAACAAACCAGGGTGTGAGAGTTTCGCACACTGACGATTCCCTGAAAGCTGGTTCGCGCGGGCCCACTCTGATGGAGGACTTCCATTTCCGTGAGAAGATGATGCACTTCGACCATGAACGGATTCCCGAACGTGCGGTTCATGCACGCGGATTTGGCGCGCACGGTTATTTCCAGGTCTACGAACCAATGACCGAGTATACCAAAGCGGAGTTTTTGCAGGACCCAAATGTAAAAACTCCTGTATTTGTGCGTTTTTCCACAGTGGTGGGTTCCCGAGGCTCGGCTGATACGGTACGCGACGTTCGAGGCTTTGCAACAAAGTTCTACACTGGGGACGGCAACTACGATTTGGTGGCCAATAACATCCCTGTGTTCTTTATTCAGGACGCCATTAAATTCCCGGACGTGATCCATGCCATAAAGCCGGAGCCGCATAATGAGATTCCCCAGGCATCATCCGCACATGATACATTCTGGGACTTTGTGGTAAGTACGCCGGAAACAGCGCACATGGTCATGTGGCTGATGTCCGACAGGGCAATTCCCAGAAGCTTCCGCATGATGGAAGGCTTTGGCGTGAACACCTTTCGCTTTGTAAACGACCAAGGCAAAGCCCGCTTTGTAAAGTTCCACTGGAAGCCCAAGTTGGGCGTCCATTCCCTCGTTTGGGATGAAGCGCAGAAAATTGCAGGCAAAAGCCCGGATTTCCACCGCCGTGACCTGTGGGACGCCATTGAAATGGGCGATTATCCGGAATATGAACTGGGTGTTCAGATGCTGGAAGAGGAAAGCGAATTCAAATTTGATTTTGACATCCTGGACGCAACGAAAATCTGGCCGGAAGAACAAGTTCCCGTCAAAATCATCGGCAAGATGGTACTCAACCGTAATGTCGACAACTTCTTTGCGGAAACGGAACAGGTGGCGTTCCATCCCGGTCATGTTGTTTCAGGTATTGATTTTAGCAACGACCCGCTTTTGCAGGGACGGCTGTTCTCTTACCTGGATACACAGCTGATCCGTCTCGGCGGTTCAAACTTCCACGAAATCCCGATTAACCGCCCCCTAGCCCCGGTACATAACAACCAGCGGGACGGTTACCACCGCATGGCGATCGACCGCGGTGTAGTCGCCTACTCTCCGAACCAGATCCAAAAAAACACACCGCAACCGGCGCCGGATACGGAACACGGTTATCTCCATTATGCCGAAAAAGTCGACGGACGCAAGATTCGTGAGCGCAGTGAAAGTTTTAAAGATTTCTACCGGCAGGCAGCACTGTTCTGGAACAGCATGTCCCTCACGGAAAAGCAGCACATTGTCGACGCTTTTATTTTCGAAGTAGGCAACGTGCTCGATAAGTTGATTAAACAACGCGTTGTCGATATGTTTAATAACGTAGACAGTGGTTTGGCCAAACAGATCGCCATAGGCGTGGGCGCAAACCCGCCGGCGCAGCCTGGCCAAACCGCTGTAACCGCGTCCTCACCGGCGGTAAGTCAGGAAAAAACGCTAAAAAGCCCACAAATGCGTATGCTAATCTGATAGTGAGCCAATATGACCGTTTGTGATCATGAATAAATGAACCACCTGTGACTTGAAATAATCATTGTGATCACCAAAAAGTGAGCCACTTTGATTTAAACTCCTGTACAATTGATTAGTATCATCAATTGACGGGGGGTCGAAAGGTGTGATCATAGACGTGGAACTTTATGGCCAAATCAGACACATGTTTGTTCAACAAAAAATGTCACAGCGGGCAATTGCTCGGGAACTGTGCATCTCACGAAATACTGTTAAAAAGTACTGTGACGGAGATCATGTACCCTGGGAACGGCAACCCTACGACCGACAGTCTTCCGTAATCACCGATGAAGTCGAAACCTTTATCCACCAGTGTTTTGCAGAAGACCAGGCAGAAAATATTCCCAAACAGCGCCATACTGCCAGACAGATTTATAAACGCCTGGTAAATGAAAAAAAATTTACAGGAGCAGAATCCACAGTTAGGCGTATTGTTCGGGAGATAAAGCAACCCGCTAAGGAAGCTTTTGTTCCACTGGAGTTTGACCCTGGAGAAGCCGCCCAGATTGACTGGGGAGAAGCCACTGTTTACCTAAAAGGTAAGAAGATTAAAGTCCAGCTGTTCTGCTTCCGGCTTTGTTACAGTGCCGATATCTTTGTTAAAGCTTTCTTACGTCAAAACCAGGAATCTTTTCTGGAAGGACACGTGGCCGCTTTCAATCACTACGGTCGCGTACCCCGGAAAGTCATCTTTGATAATGCACGGGTAGCCGTAAAGGAAGGATTCGGTATTTGTGCCAAGCCCCAGGATAACTACATGGCGCTAAGTGCTCACTACGCTTTTGAAATGCACTTTTGCAACATTAATAGTGGCAACGAAAAAGGCTTAGTCGAAAATCTGGTGGGCTGGTCCAGACGCAACGTGCTAGTACCGGTGCCTCGCGTGGATAGTTTAGAAGAACTGAATGAAACTCTAAATATCGCCTGTCTGAAATACCGGAATCACCAGATCCAAGGCCGGGATCAAACGGTGGGTCAGCAGTATCAAGTGGATAAGCACTGCTCGAATCCGCTACCTGCCTTTAAATTTGATACCAGCAAAAGCTTATCTGTCCGAGTAGCTGACAGCAGCTTGATCCGTTTTGATAAAAACCAGTACTCTGTTCCCGTTCATTTAGTGGGGAAAACCGTCAGTCTCAAAGCATACGGTAACCATGTGCTCTGTTACCACGGAGGAGATGAAATCGCCCGGCATCAGCGCTGTTATGGCCGAGGAGAGACAGCCTTTCAACTGGAACACTACCTGCCACTGCTGGAGCAAAAGCCTCGATCCGTGTTTCACGCCAAGCCAGTCCGCCGAACTGGTGCAAACGAGCTCCTAGAGTGGGGAAAGACCTTTCCCGGCACCGCCAAAGATACTGTTAAACTACTAAAGTTTAGCGTTGAATACGGTCTTGCCCGGGTACTAGCAGTCAGAGATCGATTGCCGACTGGCATCACTCCTACCATTGGTTTGGTGTTAAACGAATTAGAACCACACGAACCAATGAAACTTGCCACGACCAAAGACATTCCTGTCAGTCCTATTGACCTGTCAGGCTATGACCGTAAGTACAAGGTGGTGGCACAATGAATCCTAAAAGTGAAATCATTGCTCTGTATGCCAAACAACTCCGGATTCCCAGCTTTACCAGGTACGAAGAGGTGTTACGCCAGCAGGAACAGCTCGGGTATGAAGATTTTCTCATAGCTATGATGAAACAAGAACTAATATCTCGCAATGCCAACCAACAGAAACGACGGATTAAACAGGCCGGCTTTTCCAATCAGAAAACCTTAGAAGAGTTCGATTTCAAACGGCTGATGCACATCGAAGAAGCCTTTGTACACCAGCTGGCCAGCTGCGACTTTATCCGTAACCGGCAAAACATCTTAATGATCGGTAATCCCGGCAGTGGCAAAAGCCACTTGAGTATAGCCTTAGGACTGCGCGCATGCCAGACAGGTTTCCGTGTCAAATTCACCACTGCCGCTACCCTGGCCACCATGCTGGTGGAAGCAAAAGACACAAAAGAACTTCTGAAGCTTGAGCGCCAGTTACAAAAGGTGGAGCTACTTATCATTGATGAATTATCCTACCTCAGTTTTAACCGCCACCAGTCTGAGCTTCTCTTTAAAGTTATCTCTGATCGAGCAGAAAAAAGTAGCGTGATCATCAGCACCAACCTGGTGTTTTCGCGATGGACGGAGTTGTTTGAAAACCCCACATTGACTGCAGCACTAGTGGACAGGCTTACCTTTCGGTCACATATCCTGAACATGAATAACCCGTCCTACCGGATGGATCATGGATAAAGGTCATTAAGATGGTGCAGCTGTGGATTCTGATGGATAACTCCTGAAGGGTTACCCACTAGACTCGATAACTGCTGGGACAACGCTTTACGCGGTGACCACATCTTACAATAAAAAACCTATTAG
>JAGXTL010000111.1 GCA_018333635.1 Dethiobacter sp. | reverse complement strand
GTACAGGAGTTTAAATCAAAGTGGCTCACTTTTTGGTGATCACAATGATTATTTCAAGTCACAGGTGGTTCATTTATTCATGATCACAAACGGTCATATTGGCTCACTATCAGATTAGCATACGCAGACATGTTTATGAAAATGAAATTCTGACACCAGCTGCTGTAAAAAAGCAGGTTGATAGTTTAGTCAGGCAAAAAAGGGCAATTATTGTCGATAGGCAATTTATATCTGCACAAGATGGGAGTAAAGAACTAATATATGATCAGGTTATAAGCCTACTTAAAACTAAGTTTTGGGATTCAAAAAAACCTAGAAAAAACTGGGGAGAGATAGTGTCGTTAGCGTTTGCAAAAACAGATGGGGTAACTGTCTTTTTATCTGATGAGAGCGATCTGCAAGATATAATTGATGAACACCTAAATCTTGAGGATGCTAACGACATACGGGTTGTGAAGATAAAAGATTTTATTGAATGGATGAAAGCTGCCGGATCCCAGAGAAAACTTTGTAGAATAATATGGTTAGTAAGTGGGGAAGTAGAAAACCTTAAACAACGTAAAGAGCAGTTTGATGGAGAAATATGGCCATTAGAATGAACAGAAGTAGAAACTTTATTGCGCCCGGTACAATTAAATCAGGCGACTACTTTGCTTAATCGTCAGAATGCCCGTGACATTTTTGCTTGTGTAATGATGAAGGAGGCGGGTTGCTGTGTGGAATACCGATCTCCTAGATAGTGCTCTCGCCAAGAAAAAACTAAAGCGGGAGCAGCTCCGCAAACAGTTATTGGCCGATGCGATGCAAGTTCTGGATAGATTGGCAGAGGAAATCCCCTTTGAGCAGGCATATGTCTTTGGTTCGGTGTCAAGGGCGCATTGCTTCAATGAACATTCTGATTTGGATATAGCTTTTATAGGACTAAAGGACGAAGATTTTTTCAAAGCCATGGCGTTCGTCTCGGGAGAAGTCGGCAAGGATGACGTAGATGTGGTGCAGTTGGAAGAACACCGCTGGGCTGAAAAGATAATTAGGGAAGGGATACCATGGAAAAGGAAAGATTAGCGCTTCTGAAGGCTGAGATATATGCACGTGTAAAAGAGATTGACAGCATTTATGCAAAACTGGATGATAGAAAGGGTAAGAGGGGCAGAATAGCCACAGAAAGCCTTGCTTATCAGCTCCATAATCTTTATTGCGCGTTTGAAGACCTTTTTAAAGTAGTAGCTGATTTTTTTGATAATAACATAGAGGACAAGACTCGCTATCACGCAGAACTGCTAAAGAGGATGCTTCTCACGATTGAAGGCGTAAGACCTGCCTTGTTATCTGAGGAGAATTTTGTCTTGTTAAATAATCTGCGTTCTTTCAGGCATTTCTTCAGGCACGCTTATTCATATGAACTGGATGAGAGAAAGGTGCGGCTTGTATTAGCAGATGCGACAAAGTTGCGTGAGCTGTATACTGCGGACGTGGAAGTCTTTTTGAAAGGTTATACTTCTTAAGAGTCAGGACGGATTTCTGAGCTGTCCTGATTTTTTTGTTGGAACCGAGTACTTGCCACATTTATTGTTTGTTCTGCAGGAAATATACATTTACTGTCGAATACTTGCGCGAGAGATAAGGGCTTTATTTGTAAAAAGAGCAGTTGAAGGGAGTGCTTTTTTAAGTGAAAACCTGGTTAGTTACCGGCGGTGCCGGTTTTATCGGCAGCAACTTCATCAGGCAGTGCCTTGCCGCAGAAGAAGACTTGCGGATTATAAACCTGGATAAGCTTACCTATGCGGGAAATATTGAGTCTTTGGCTAAGTATGCGGATTATCATAATTATATATTTACTCATGGAGATATCAGAGAGCGAAGTTTAAGCAAGAAATTGTTGTCAGAATATAATCCTGATGCGATTATAAATTTTGCCGCAGAATCCCATGTGGATCGTTCCATTGATGGGCCGGCCGATTTCATCCAAACAAACACAGTAGGAACTTTTGAACTGTTGGAGGCGGCGCGGTTTTATTGGGAGGGGCTGGATGCTGGTAAGCGCCAAGACTTTCGTTTTCTGCATGTTTCCACTGATGAAGTTTATGGATCGCTTGGCTCTGAGGGTTATTTCACCGAAGAAACCTCTTATAAGCCGTCTTCTCCTTATTCTGCCTCAAAGGCTGCCTCTGACCACTTGGTTCGTGCCTGGAATCATACCTATGGTTTGCCGGTGCTGATTACGAATTGTTCTAATAACTATGGTCCCTATCAATTTCCCGAAAAACTGATCCCGCTGATGATCCTGAAAGCATTGGCCGGTGAGCCCCTTCCGGTATATGGTGATGGACAGAATGTGCGGGACTGGCTTTACGTGGAAGACCACTGCCGGGCAATCAGAACTGTACTTGAAAAAGGCAGTCCAGGGCAAACGTATAATATTGGTGGGCATTGTGAAAAAACAAACCTGGAAGTAGTTAATACTATTTGTGCCATTCTAGATCAACTTGTGCCGGATTCTCCAGTACTTCCGCATGCTGCACTTATAACATATGTCAAGGATCGCCCGGGTCATGATCGTCGTTACGCCATAGATGCCGCAAAAATCCAGCGCGAGTTGGGTTGGATGCCGCAAGAAACTTTTGAAACAGGACTGCATAAAACTATTACTTGGTATCTGGAAAATCGTCATTGGTGGCAACGGGTGCTAGACGGAAGCTACCGAGGAGAAAGATTGGGGTTGGTGAGCAATGCATAAGGGAATAATTCTTGCCGGAGGATCAGGCACTCGCCTGTACCCGCTTACCCGAGTTGTGAGTAAACAGCTGATGCCGGTTTACGACAAGCCGATGATCTATTATCCGCTTAGCATCCTGATGCTTGCGGGTATCACTGAGATTTTAGTCATTAATACCCCACAAGATCAGCACCAGTTTCAATCATTGCTAGATGACGGGAGTCAATGGGGGATTAATATTCGCTATGCGGTGCAACCCAGCCCGGACGGTCTCGCGCAAGCCTTTATTATTGGACGTGACTTTATAGGCAATGATAGTTGTGCCCTCGTCCTGGGAGATAATATTTTCTATGGACATGGTCTTACCCCAAAACTTAAAACTGCAGCCGCTCAAGATCAAGGTGCCACTGTCTTCGGTTACTGGGTACGCGATCCGCAGCACTATGGAGTAGCAGAGTTTGACGAAAATAATCATGTTTTAAGCCTAGAGGAAAAACCGTCTAACCCTAAGTCTAATTACGCTGTTACCGGTCTTTATTTTTATGATAACCAAGTAGTTGACATGGCTGCCAGCTTGAAACCGTCTGCCCGAGGAGAGCTCGAAATCACTGACATCAACAAACTTTACTTGCAGCAAGATCAACTACGCGTGGAAAAGCTTGGTCGTGGTTTCGCCTGGCTGGATACAGGTACCCATGAAGCTTTGTTGCAAGCTGCCAATTTTATTGAGACGATTGAACAGCGGCAAGGGCTGAAGATCTCTTGCCCCGAAGAGATTGCGTATCATCAGGGACTGATTGATGCTGAGCAGGTGCTTAAACTTGCCGAGCCGCTTAAGAAAAATGGCTACGGCCAATATTTGCTGAACCTAGTCGGGAAGGACAAGCCAGTATGAAAGTAATTGAGACTAAATTGCCGGGGGTAATGATCGTTGAGCCTACAGTGTTCGGTGATGCCCGCGGCTTCTTCATGGAAACCTGGAATCAGAAGCGCTACGCCGCAACCGGTCTGCCCCTTTCTTTTGTACAGGATAACCTTTCTTTTTCGCGGCAGGGTACTTTGCGTGGTTTGCACTTCCAACATCCCAACGCCCAGGGTAAATTGGTCTTTGTTTTGCAAGGTGAAGTATTTGACGTAGCAGTTGATATCCGGTTTGGTTCCCCGACCTTTGGCCAGTGGGTGGGCGCTACCCTTTCCGCAGACAATAAACGCCAATTATATATTCCTGCAGGATTTGCCCACGGCTTTTTTGTTGTCAGTGAAACAGCGCTATTTGCCTATAAATGTACTGACTTTTACAATCCCGAGGCTGAGGGCGGTATTGCTTGGGATGATCCGGATCTTAGCATTACCTGGCCTGACGTCAAACCAATTTTATCTGACAAGGATCGGAATTATCCGAGGCTTCTAGAGCTACCATCGTCTCAATTACCACAATACGAAGGTGCGGGTAAATGAAATCTTATTTATGGCCGCGCATTCTGCTCACCGGCAAAAACGGTCAGGTCGGTTGGGAGTTGCGGCATGCCTTGACCACGTTAGGGGAAGTGGTGGCGCTTGACCGCGAGCAACTTGATTTGGCTAATCCCGACCAGATTCGGAAACGTGTTCGAGATATCAAACCAGACTTAATCGTCAACGCAGCCGCTTACACTGCTGTGGATAAGGCTGAAGAAGAAGCAGAACTGGCCATGGCCGTTAACGGTATCGCACCCGGCATATTAGCCGAGGAAGCCAAAAAATTAAATGCTTTAATTGTTCATTTTTCTACCGACTATGTCTTTGACGGCAGTAAAACTACACCTTATACTGAAGAAGATGTGCCAAACCCGATAAACGTTTATGGTCGTACAAAGTTCTTTGGAGAACAAGCTATTCAGGCTGTAGGCACGCCTTACCTCATTTTGCGCACCAGTTGGGTGTACGGGTTGCGCGGCAAAAATTTTCTGCTTACTATACTTCGATTGTCGCGTGAACGTAGTGAGCTTAAAATAGTTGACGATCAAATAGGTGCTCCGACATGGAGTCGGACAATAGCTGAAGCTACAGCCGGAATTTTATCAACCGGCCACCTGTCACTTTCTGCAAACACAGCAGTTTATCATTTGACGGCTTCAGGAAAAACGAGTTGGTATGAATTTGCCAAAGCTATCTTAGCCTTGGATCCTAACCCAACAGAGCAAGTTTGTCAAAATCTGGTGCCGATTCCGACATCAGAATACCCAACCCCCGCCCGCCGACCGGCCTATTCTGTACTTTCGAATGCTAAGTTGGAAGCAGCCTTTGGCGTTAAATTGCCCTACTGGGAAGAAGGATTAACGAGAGCATTGTCAAGATAAGATAGATATTTAAAAAGGCACAAGGAATGGAGAAAATAAGCAATATGACAAAGAGCAACTTAAGACCAGTGTTGGAGGTAATCAAGTGAACCCCCATCAACCTTACCCAGCTACACCTGTTGCTATGTTCACCAGCTTTTGGCGTAATCGAATGCTTATTTGGCAGATGACCAGACGTGACGTAGTAGGCCGCTACCGTGGTTCGATCATGGGGTTGGCGTGGTCATTTTTCAACCCTCTGCTAATGCTTGCCACTTACACTTTCGTATTTTCCGTTGTCTTCAGGGCGCGTTGGGGTGTAAGCGGGGAAGAAAGCAGAGCCGATTTTGCTATCATCCTATTTGTGGGGATGATAGTCTACGGTCTTTTTGCCGAGTGCGTAAACCGAGCACCTGGGATAATTATTTCTAATGTCAACTACGTCAAGAAAGTGGTCTTTCCTTTAGAAATCTTGCCTTGGGTGGCATTGGGATCGGCTATCTTTTATAGCTTGGTAAGTGCGGTAGTGTTGCTATTAGCGCAACTTATCATAAATCAAACCCTTCCTTGGACAAGCGTGTTTTTCCCGCTAGTTATGCTTCCCCTTGTTTTTGCCGCCATGGGATTTGGGTGGTTTTTGGCGGCTTTAGGGGTTTTCTTGCGTGACATTGGTCAGATTACAGGCATATTTACAACTGTGGTTATGTTTGTATCTCCTGTCTTTTATCCTGTGACCGCACTTCCTAAAGAATACCAAGGACTATTAAGGCTTAACCCACTCACGCTCATTATTGAAGAAAGCCGTAAGGTGCTTGTTTTCGGAATCCTGCCTGAGTGGCGTTCCCTTTTTGTTGCACTGGTGTTAGGCTTATCAATTGCTTCCATCGGTTTTTGGTGGTTTCAGAGAACTCGAAAGGGGTTTGCGGATGTCCTCTAATAATACCGCTATTCAAGTAAACAACCTTTCCAAATGTTATTTTATCTATGAACGCTCCCAGGATCGGCTTAAGCAGTATATATATCCTCGTCTGCAAAAGATTTTCAGCAAGCAGCCCAGAAGCTATTATCGCGAATTTTGGGCGCTTAAGGATGTCTCTTTTGAAGTCAAAAAAGGTGAGACTGTCGGCATTATTGGTCGAAATGGCTCCGGCAAATCAACCTTGCTCCAGCTAATCTGCGGCACACTAACCCCAACAAGCGGAACTGTGGAGACGAAAGGACGAGTTGCGGCACTGCTTGAACTCGGTTCCGGCTTTAACCCTGAGTTTACAGGGCGTGAAAATGTATATATGAACGGCGCGGTATTAGGTTTAAGCAAAGAAGAAGTTGACACTCGTTTTGACGAAATTATAACTTTCGCTGATATCGGTGAGTTTATCGATCAACCTGTTAAGACATACTCCAGCGGGATGGTTGTTAGGTTAGCTTTTGCGGTTTCTGCCTGTGTGGAGCCAGATGTCTTGATCGTGGACGAAGCATTAGCTGTAGGAGATGCCAAGTTTCAGGCAAAATGTTTTCGTCGCTTCGAAGAGCTAGTAGCACGTGGAACAACTATTTTATTTGTGACACACTCGACAGAACAGGTAGTACGACATTGTGATTGGTCTATGCTTCTTGATAAAGGACAGATCGTTATGTGCGGTCAATCACGAGATGTTGTTAATACCTACATGGATATGTTGTTTGGTGTGGAACGTATAAAACAAAACCCAGACATTAACATGCAAAGCAAGCAAATAACCGAAAGCGAACAGATTATCACAAGAAGCGAACTGGATAAATTTGAAAAGAGGGCTGGATATAACCAATATGAATACCGCTGGGGAAACCGTGAGGCAGAAATAATTGATTATTGCATCAGTTCTGCTGGGAACCAAAATATTGCCAGCGTCGAGACGGGGCAAGCAATGCTCATAAATGTCTGGGTACGATTTCACCAGCGGGTTGAAAATCCGATCTATGGATTGATAATTAAAACACCTGACGGCATATTAGTGTTTGCTTCAAATTCGCGAGACTTTGCTAATGGACCGCTAGTTTTTCCTGTTGAGCCAGGAGTTGTATACAGAGTGGATTTTATGCTGCTAAATCAGTACCTCGGCTCTGGTGAATATTTACTCTCTTTTGGCGTGGCTGATGGGCGGGGTGGGGAGATAATTCCACTGGATCGGCGTTATGATGCAGTTTGTTTGCATGTGGCAAATCGTTTATCTAGGGCCTGTGGTCTTACGGATTTCCCCATGAACGTTAATGTAATAGCTGAGATAGGAGGTTTATGAAGTGTCAGAAGATTATAAAAAGCAGAGTACAATTCTTGCAGAGTTAGGCTCGCTGTATCATAAGTATTCTTTTTTTGGAGTGGATAATGATCAACTGCCAGGTATTTATGCATTAAACCAAAAAGCTAAGGAGCCTATCATTGTAGCCTATATTGCTTATGCTTTAGCTAAGTGTAAACACCGCACATCAGATGCTGTTTCTTTTACAGAGTTGTTCTGTGCTGACGGTTTTTATGCTATGATCGCTGCTAGGCTTGGTTATGAAAAAAGTATAGGAATAGATAATGATAAGGATGGTCACTTTAGGAATGCAAAATTGATAGCTGAGCGTCTTGGTATTAGAAATGTAGAATTTAACAGAGATGAAATAGCCTCAAACTCGATGTTTGAATCTACTGATGTTGTTGCAAATATTGGTGGACTTTATCATGTAAATAACCCAAAAAATATATTAGCAATGTCACACAGGATGGCAAAGAGATATTTAATAGTGCAAAGTGTTGTTACTTTAGCTACAGATGATGAGAACTACTTTGAATCCCCGGCTCCAGGTTGGACATGGGGGAACAGATTTAGCAGAAAATCATTTGATAAAATGATTAAAGAATTAGGTTATAAGGTAATAGATTGTCATTTTAACGAGCTTGAAGGAAATGACAGGCTTGAAGATAGAGGTAGTGTTTATTACTTAATACAAAAATGATTTGTGGTTAACTTATAAGTTTTGGGGTGAGAACTAATGGAATATACTTGGGACAAAGAACTCAACCTATTTCACCGTGCAAATATACAACCATTTGCTTATTCAGATGGCGCTGAGGTTGAGCAGCGTCTTTTTGCGCTTATTCAAAGCGCCGGCGACAAGGGTACGTTTTCTTTGGAATTATCTGAGGGAATTAACGACTGGCCATCAGAATATCACCTAAGTCGAGCGCGCCACTGTTTAATCAGACCGCTTGGAATCGAACCGGGAGAACGGGTGCTTGAGCTTGGCTGTGGCTGTGGTGCAATTACTAGATATTTGGGTGAGATTGGTGCAAAGGTTGTTGCAGTTGAAGGCAGTTTTGAGCGAGCGCGCATTGCTGCTGAGCGTTGCCGCGATCTTCCAAATGTAAAAGTTTTTGTAGATGACTTGCTTAATTTCGAAACAGTTGAGCAATTTGACTGGATAATCTTAGTTGGTGTTCTTGAATATGCTCCTGTTTTTACAGACGAGAAAGAGCCGGTGCAACATTATCTACGCTCAGTAACGCGATTTTTGGCTCCTCACGGAAAACTAGTGATTGCAATTGAAAACAAACTTGGACTAAAATATTTTAATAATTGCAGTGAAGACCACTTAGGTGTTCCTTTTGTAGGCATACAAAATCTCTACGGCAATAAAACACCGCGCACATTTGGGAGACAAGAGCTAATTGGTCAGCTCACGGCAGCCGGTTTCCTAAATACCTATTTTTATTATCCTTTTCCTGACTATAAGCTTCCGTCGGTAGTAATTTCCGATGATGCGCTGTTTGAGCCGCAATTTAATGCAGTTGACTTAATTATTAGAGCTCATGCCAGAGATTATACCGGTTCACCGTATCGTCTGTTTGACGATGCGCTGGTATATTCCGCGCTTAGCGAAAATGGATTATTCTCTGAGATGTCTAATTCCTTTTTAGTGGTGGCAGCGCGTACACAAGCGCCACTAAGCTCGCATAAGTTGGCAATGTCCTTTTCCATTAATAGACTTCCTGAGTTTTCGGTATTAACAACATTTTGCCGGACTGATGAGAGTATTTCTGTGACAAAAGAAGCAATAGCACCTTTTCTTGCTCGAACTCACTATTTTCATGATGGTTTCGATATCTCGAACGTGCTTAGCAGGTCAAACTATCATCTTGGGAGTCAACTGCTATGGCGGGTGCTATCCGTTCGTGCTAATAATGGCACCTTGGATCAGGTAGTTGCTGCGCTGCAGCCGTGGTTTAACTATATAATCCAATATGCTACAAGTGATTTGAGTGAACCAACTGATGATAAAGTTGGAATGAATAATTTAAAACACTTTCTTGTTCCCGGTAATTTTATTGACTGCACACCTTTTAATATCATCGAAACAACACAAGGACTTATTTATATTGACGATGAATGGCAAGCAAATTGTGTTGTGCCTCTTGGATGGGTTGTAGCTCGAAGCGTTCTGCACTCGCTTAGGGTTGGTCTTGCGACTGGAGATCTCACTATAAATACTACTAATGTAGTGCAAGCACTATGCAAATCGTCAGGACTCTCAGTAACAGAAGCCGATATTGCAAGTTGGGTGGAAATGGAGGCGCGGTTTGTATCGTTTGTTACAGGACAAGCACCGTCGAACATTTCCAAATCGTTAAGCCGTCCAACTTCTGATTTGATAAGCCTGAACCAAAGTATATTTGAGCGGGACGAGCAGATCACTAGCCTGAACCAAAGTATAGTCGAGCGCGATGGGCAGATTACTAGCCTGAACCAAAATATAGTCGAGCGGGACGAGCAGATTACTAGCCCGAACCAAAGTATAGTCGAGCGCGATGGGCAGATTGCGTGCCTCAACCAGGGCTTAGCCGAGCGCGATGGGCAGATCGCCGCGATTCTTAATTCGTCAAGTTGGCGAATAACGAGGCCTATGCGTCTACTCGGAGATCAATTTAAACGCGCAACTTATCTGTTAAGAATCTTGCCACAAAAAGTTGCCCAAAAAGGCGGTATTCGGCGCACTTTTGTAGCGGTATTGCGTGTATATCGTCGCGAAGGACTAGCTGGGATTAAGTATCGTATTAAACAATCTCGTGCAATATTTCTTCTGAATTCTACTATGATAACTACTGATCCTTCGGCAAAATCTTCTGGAGAGAACACCTCTGTTGCTTTACCTTACAATGATTGGGTTAAATGGTATGGCACTTTATCTCATTATGATCAACAAGCAATTCGTCTTCGAATCCAGCAGATGCTATACAAGCCATTAATTTCTGTAATTATGCCTGTTTACAACACGCAGGAAAAATGGCTTAGGTTGGCTATTGAATCAGTTGAAAGACAGCTTTATCCTTATTGGGAGTTGTGCATCGCCGATGATTGTTCTGATAGTCCCCATATACATAAAGTCTTAGAAGAATACCAACGCAGGGATAAAAGGGTAAAAGTAGTTTTTCGTTCGGAAAATGGTCATATTTCTAGGGCATCCAATAGTGCTCTTGACCTAGTACAAGGCGAATTTATTGCGATGCTTGACCATGATGATGAGCTTTCAGAGCATGCCTTATATTTGGTGGCGGAAGAACTTAACCGAAATAAGGAGCTGGACTTTTTATACAGTGACCAGGACAAAATAGATGTAAACGGCGTACGTTACGATCCTTATTTTAAACCCGATTTTAATCCCGACCTTTTACGTTCCCAGAATTATGTGGATCATCTTGCAGTTTTTCGAACTTCTATTGTCCGAAAGCTAGGCGGTTGGCGAACAGAATTCGATGGAAGTCAGGATTATGATATGGTTCTGCGTACGGTTGAACATACGACGCCGTCTCGCATTCAACATATTCCCTATGTTCTATATCACTGGCGTTCCGTGCCAGGCTCTATCGCCAGCGACGCAGGGGATAAAGGATATGCGGCAAGCAGATCCCGCAAGGCACTCTTTGGACATCTGCAGCGGCTTCGTATTAATGCAAAGGTTACCTCTCACTATCCAGATCTTTCGATCCATAGAGTTATTTATCCGTTGCCGGAAGAACCACCGCTGGTTAGCGTAATTGTGCCTACAAAAGATGGGCTAGACTTTCTCAGTCGTTGCATAAATGGACTTCTGAACAAAACTGATTACTCAAAGTTTGAGGTGATCGTTATTAATAATCGTAGCGAAAAGCCTGAAACTTATGCTTACTTTAGAGATATTTTAAAGGATTCAAGGGTTAAGATTATCAATTATGATCAACCATTCAATTATTCACGAATTAATAATCTTGCTGTAAGAGCTGCTAGGGGAATTGTACTAGTTTTCTTAAACAATGACATCGAGGTGATCAATAAGGATTGGCTTCGCGAAATGGTTAGCCATGCTATTCGCCCTGAAATAGGGGCGGTTGGAGCAAGGCTTTATTATCCAGATGACACTGTGCAGCATGCTGGTGTCTTCCTTGGATACAAGAGGAAAGCAGGACACCTTTATAGATACACACCTCGTTGCTGGATGGGTCATTGGGCGCGTGGAGTATTGACCCAAAATCTTACAGCTGTTACTGCAGCCTGTATGGCCTTAAGAAGAGATGTCTTTGAAGCGGTTGGGGGCTTTGACGAGGAAAACTTCTCGATAACCTTTAACGACGTTGATCTTTGTCTGCGCATTCATCAGAAAGGATTTCGCAATTTGTATAGTCCTTTTGCGGAGTTATACCATCTTGAGTCTAAAACAAGGGGTTTATTGGCTATACAAACTGAAGAAGATTACTTCTTCGAGAAGTGGAAGAATTTGCTGAGAAATGACCCTGCTTACAATCCAAACCTTACATTGGAGTCAGAAAACTTATCCCCTGCTTTCCCGCCGCGCCTTTATCATCCTTGGATAGGGGAAAAGAGAATAGCGCAAAATTCTGGCGATTTCCCCATTGTAACAATTGTTACCCGAACCAAAGGAGAGCGTCGGGAGTACTTGAATCAGGCACTTAGTTCAATCTTTCGCCAAACCTACCGCCCGATTCAGATAGTTATAGTGGAAGACGGATCTGAAAACATTCGCTCTCTGCTTGAGGCAATAACCCCACCGGATGGAGTTACGATTGATTATGAATCTTTGCCTAATAGAGGGAGATGTTACGCCGGAAATCACGGACTTCAGATGGCGCGTGGTGAGATGGTCTGTTTCTTGGACGATGATGATCAATTGTTATATGATCACATTGAACTTCTTGTTGGCCATTTACTTGCCAATACGTGTGCGGCTGGAGCATACTCTTGCTCATGGGAGGTGCCTACTGAAGTGATTTCTGCTCGACCTTTTCGATATGTAGAAGGAACAAAACGACTGTTTGGGCGGACCGATTTTTCATTGTCGACCCTTTGGAATTATAATTTTATACCGATTCAATCCCTATTATTTCGAAGAGAGCTTTATATAAGGCATGGAGGATTTTCTGAGGAATTAGATTGTCTTGAGGACTGGGACTTATGGCTTAGATATAGCGCTGAAAGGGACTTTATATTTGTCGATAAACCTACTTCCTTGTTTCGAATACCTTCGAATGATAGCGTACTATTAAAACGTAAAGAAGAGCATTTGAATTACCTGCCGGTTATAAGGAGGCGACAGAATGAATTGGTTGAAAAATACAAAGGCACACAACATCATAAAAGATTAAAGGATGCATTAATGTCGTGGGAGTAGGAGAGAGCAGGGTGTAGGACTAGCTTAAACTCCATTGTTTCTTTGTTTCGGATAGATCCCCAGAGATAGTAGTATGACTTGAGGAACTATGTAGATAATATTGATTTTCACAACGTGTTTTTTGAGGTG
Organism: Dethiobacter sp.; assembly: GCA_018333635.1. Taxonomy (GTDB): domain Bacteria; phylum Bacillota; class Dethiobacteria; order Dethiobacterales; family Dethiobacteraceae; genus GPS1B09. The sequence continues at coordinate 6,478 of JAGXTL010000111.1, read as the reverse complement.
ATATCGTGGGCCCAGCTAGTGTCCAGGTTTTATTATCGACATATAATGGCCAAAAATATATAGAAGAACAGATGGACAGCGTATTGAATCAAGATTACCCGGAATTGGGAGTTCTTGTCCGCGATGATGGTTCAACAGATGCGACTCTAACTATGCTTGAGAAATATGCAGGCATAAAAAATGTGCAAATATTTCAGGGAAAAAATATAGGGGTCGTAAGAAGTTTTTTTGCGTTGCTGGAGGTTTCTTCGCCGGAAATGGAATATATAGCTTTTTGTGATCAGGACGATGTATGGCTAAAAGATAAGGTTTCACGGGCAATCGGCAATTTAAAAAAATATGGTGATACGCCGGCAATGTATTGCTCCCGGGTCACATTGGCGGATGAAAATTTAAAAATATTAGGTTATTCACAGATTCCTCGGCGGGAACCCTCTTTTGCCAATGCGTTAGTTCAGAATGTTGCAACCGGATGCACAATAATAATCAATAATGCCGCCAGGCAGCTGCTTTTAAAAGAACTCCCGTCAGCGATTTTAATACACGATTGGTGGATTTACCTAGTTGTCTCTGCGTTTGGAAAAGTAATTTATGATGAAGAGTCCAAAATATTATATCGGCAACATTCCTTAAATATGATTGGCGAAAAAAGTGGTCTGCTCGCGAAATGGCTTAGAAGAATTAAAAGATTTCTGAAGCAGGGCAGGATTCCTTTTGTTACTGTGCAAGCAGAGGAATTTCATAGGATATTTGGAGATTATTTGCCTGCTGGTAAAAAGCTTATCCTGGATCGTTTTATAAATGAACGCAGCACGTTTATGGGTCGATTACGTTATGCTCTCAGGGGTGAGACATACCGCCAATCAAAGCTTGATGACCTAATTTATCGGATATTGATTATTTTTGGTCGCATTTAAGTTTTCTGGAAAGTTCAGCGTGAGTTATTCTTACTTAGGAGACAGGCGCAAAGAGCCATAAAAAATAGCAGCCACTAGTCTGGCAGGAAATCTGCTTCGGCTTGTCGAAAGAGAGCACAAATACTGTTTACAGGGAGCAGCTATGGGTAAAAAGAGTCGTGAAAAACAGCAGCAAAGGCAAGCGGTTGCGCTTAACAATGGTTCGAAAGACCGATTGGTGCAGGATGTTTTTGAACAGCCCGTTTTGTTTCAAGCGTTTGCTCTATTTGCTTTTCTTGGTTTGTGTGTCTTGCTTTTTTATCCTCCCTATATGCGTGCAATGTTTTTTACATTGGAGCAGCTTCCTACTCATTTATTGACTTATGCTGTTTTTTTGTTGTGGTGGGCTGTTAAATATCAGCGCAGAGATTTTACTTTTTTGCGTGAGCCGCTGGATTATATCATTTTTGCTTTTGTGCTTGCTTATGTGCTTTCTTTCACGGTGGCGATTAATACCCGCGGGGCGATTCAGGAGTTCCTTAAAGTCAGCAATTACTTTTTGGTTTATTGGTTGGTCTCTCAGCTTGCTCAGATAAGAAAAGCTGCCGGATTTTTACTTTTGAATGTCTTGGTGCTTAGCGCTTTAGGTGTGGCGGTGCTTGGGCTGGGTGCCGCGGCCGGCAGCTGGGAGGTGACCGGCGGCTATATAGAGGGGCGGATTTATTCCACAATTCAATATCCCAACAGTTTGGCGGCCTTTCTGACCGGGACATTCCTTGTTTGCCTTGGGCTTTGGCAGACTGTATCCTGGCAATTAAAGCAGTTTTATGTTCTTTTGCAGGGGCAGAACGAGTCGCGACTTCACGGGATTTTGCTCCGGCAGTTAAGGCTATTTTACGCTTTGGCAGCATTTTTGCTGTTAATTACCGCTATTTTGACTTATTCACGCGGCGGCTGGCTGATTATGCCCGTTTTTTTCTCGTTATATGTTGTCTTGATGCCGCGGACTAAGCGCTTGGATGCGGCGCTTTTTATCGGTTTAGTTGCGGCTGTCAGTGCGGGACTGACACCTTTTGCCGGAAGGATTGCGATGGCCGGTCAGGAAGGCAGGCTTTGGCTGTTGCTTATTGTCGGCTGTTTGCTGGTGCAGGCAGGTCAGTATCTGTTAATTGATTTGAGGGGGCGTTTGAGTCGTAAAGTTCTCATGGCTGTCGCGTGCTTGCTTGTTTTTTTGTCTTTTGGCGCTATGGCAGGGTATGTTCACCGCACGCTTGCGGCTCCGCTGCGTGTGGAGCAATCTGGTATCGAGCAAAATATTGCTGTTCTGCCCGGGGTAGATTATAATTTAAGCGTGGAGGTTTTATCAACCAACTTAGGGAAGGCTCCTTTTGCCTGGCAGCTGACAGTTTTGGAACAGAAGCCGGGCGCCGGTTTGAATATACTTTTAGAGCAGCCGCTTCAGCAGAACAGGGAATGGGAGGCAAAAGAGTTTTCCTTTACTACCTCCGAGGCGGCAGAGAGAATTGTTGTGCGGTTGCAAAGCGTGCATCCCGGGACTGTTGCGGAGTTTGGAACAGTCATTCTAGAGGACGCTGATACAAAGCGACAGTTGGAGTTTGAATGGAGCAGGCTGTTGCCTAGGGTGTTGTATGAGCGTTTGTTTGGTCTAGACCGTGAGAGAAATGTGGCGGAACGCTTCGTCTTTTTTAAAGATGCCTGGGAAATTATCAAGGATCACCCTTGGCGTGGTCTTGGCGGTCATGCTTGGAGTTCTATTTATTTCATGTATCGGTCGGCTGCTTACAATACGACGGAAGTTCACAATCATTTCTTACAAGTATGGATAGAAACGGGTATTATCGGTTTTCTGCTTTTCCTGGGTATTTGGCTCGGCTTCGTTTTTACTTCTTACCGTCTTTATCGGCAGGCTGCTGTTGAACAAAAAGTTCTTGTTGCGGCTATCGCTTGCGGGGTTTTGGCGGTCGTCACGCATAGCCTTTATGATTTTAATCTGTCTTTAGGGGCTATAGCTATTTTCGTTTTTGGCTTAATGGGCGTAAGCCGTTCTTTTACGGTAAGCACGGAAATTGTTTCTCCAAAAAAGGACAGCTATAAGCCGGTGTTGGCAGTTGTAATTATTCTAGGCTTGGCGGTCTTTGTCACCCGGCTGCTGATAGGTCATGCTGCTTTTGAAGAGGGAAATAGGCAGATGAGACTAGGTATGCTCCAGCAGGCTGTAGGTAGTTTTGAACGTGCTGCGCGCTTTGATCCGTTTAATTCGATGATTAGGTTTAGTTTGGCTGAAGTCTATGACATTTGGGGAGCTCAGACAGAAAATCAGGATTATCTAGTCAAAGCTAAAGAAGAATATCGGGCCGCCTATGAGAACAATAGCTATAATCCCTTATTTGCCAATGCATTTGGCACTTTTCTCATCAGGGCAGGCTTGTTTGAACAAGGGCTTGATATATTGCGTCGCACTATTGATTTAGATCCGCTTTCTTCCGCACATTATCGTCATTACGCTGTTTCTTATTTGCGGGCTGCCTATCCTTTCTTTAAAAATAACAATCGCGCGACAGGGCAAAGCTACTTGTCAGGCGTTTTTGCCATCAATGAGCAGGCTCAGGAACGATTTGCAGATCCCAGTATTATTGCGCTTTCTTTAGGACAGGCATATTTTATGCTTGGCAATTATGAACAGGCAATGACGCACTTAGAAAATGCTTTATTAATGGAGGAAGACAAAGCGCATGCTTTGATGATGTTGGCGCTGATCTATGAGATAAGAGGTGATAGTGCCAGACATCGGGAGTTTTTCGATCGCGCTATGGGGCTTAATCCTGCCAGTGAAGGAACTTATCAAGCCTTTAAAGATTTTTAGGGGAGTGATGGCGTGAACCAGCTTGCTAATCTTTCGCAAGGGAAAAGCAAAATGTCTTTTCCCGTTTGGCTCGTAATGTTGGTTGACGTATTCTTGGTAAATGCAGGCTTTGCTTTGGCTTTTTTATTCCGTTTTGGTTGGCAGGTTCCGGAAGAAAACTTACAGGCCTACCTGCAAATTTTACCGTATATTTCTCTGATTACGCTCGCTATCTTTGCAGGTGTCGGACTGTATGAAGTAAAAAGGTCTGCCTATAGTCATGTTGCAAGGCTGATTGCCGTGGGAGTGGCTTTGACTTTTATGACCACTATGGCGATGGCTTTCTGGCAAAGGGAGTTTGCTTTTCCGCGCAGCGTTTTTGTCGTTGCGCCGCTTTTTCAGTTGGCGGCTTTAAACTTATGGCGAAGCTTGACGCTGCGGCTGGAGAGAAAATGGCACGGCAGGAAAAGATTGCTGATTGTCGGAGCCGACCAGGATGTTAAAAGGCTTTTGCCAAAGGTATTGTCCCTGCCTACAGGCTGGGTGGATGTGGCTTGCGTTTATCCGCCGGAGGCTATGGACGAAATCCATCATGCGCTGTTAAGTGTGGATGCTGTTTTGCTGACGGAAGAAGTCCCTCCTGCCGGTAGGCGCGAAATCTTAATCAAGTGTTTTGAGTTGGGTTGCGAAGTTTTTGTAATTCCTGACCTTTATGAAGTGCTGTTAAAGAAATCATTAACGAACAAAATCGGTGATACGCCGATTATTGAAGTGCCGGAAATCTTTGTTCCGCCGCTGGCCTTGTTTATTAAACACAGCCTTGACTTTGTCTTTGCTTTGATTGGCTTGATAGTCTCTTTGCCTGTTTTTTTAGTCATAGGGTTGTTTGCCAAAGTAACTTTTTCAGGGCCTGTTTTTTACACGCAGGAGCGTGTCGGCAAAGAGGGGAAGATTTTTACTGTTTTTAAATTTCGCACTATGGTAGTAGATGCTGAAAAGTCGGACGGCCCAGTTCTGGCTTGCGAGAATGATCCGCGGATTACACCCATGGGGCGTTTCTTGCGCCGCACCCGCCTAGATGAGTTGCCGCAATTATATAATGTCCTGCGGGGTGAAATGAGCCTTGTTGGACCAAGACCCGAGCGGCCGGAGTTTGTCCGTCAGTTTCTGGAAAAAATACCGGAATATAGGCACCGCTACTTGGTGAGGCCGGGAATTACGGGGTTGGCTCAAGTCCGCTCACAATATTCCACAACCGTTGAAGATAAGCTGCGTTACGATTTAAACTATATTGTTAATTATTCTTTATTGCTTGATTTGAGAATTCTGATGGAGACTGTGCCGACCGTTTTTTCAAAAGAGGCGGCTGCAGGCTGTCGGGAAATTTCTGAAACAGACGATATTTTTCGTCGTTTTAGTAATGCTGACTCAAAAACTATGAAACTTTAGGCGTTCGGGAATAAGCGATGAACGTCTAAAATAGAGGGCGGATAAGCCGGGATGCAGCCAAAAGTCTTATTTATTGCACATGTGGAAAACCATCTCTTGAACTTTCACCAGCCGTTTTTCAACTTTTTTCGGAGCAATGGCTGGCAGGTGCATGTCGCTACTAATACGGGAAGAAGGCGGGAAGAACTTGACAGGCTGGGTGTCGTCTGTCACCATGTTAATTTTGTCCGCTCACCTTTTTCTCTTGCGAATATTGGAGCTTTTCGTCAATTGCGCCAAATAATGGAGCAGGAAAGATTTGCGCTTGTGCATGTGCATACGCCGGTGGGCGCTTTTCTGGGGCGTCTTGCGGCAAGGCTTACTGCTACAAAGCCCGTGGTGTATACTGTCCACGGCTTTCATTTTTATCAAGGTTCTCCCGTCAGAAATTGGCTGTTATATTATCCCTTTGAAAGGCTTGCCGCACGCTGGACTGACGAGTTGGTTACGATTAACAGGGAAGATTATGAGCTTGCTAAAAGACTTCCCCTGCGGGTCAAGGGTGCCGTTTCCTTGCTGGGAGGGGTAGGTTTGGATTTGCAGCAATATTTTTGCCATGAGAATGGTGTTCGCCGGAAAATGAGGGATAGCCTGGGCTTTAAGGCGGATGATTTGCTTTTGCTTTTTGTGGGTGAATTCATGGCAGGGAAAAATCACCTGCAGTCTTTTCGGGCGTTGCAAGAACTTGCGCTTGAGCGGGAAAATATTTTTCTTTTGTTGGCGGGAGAAGGAGAATATGAGCAGGAATTGTGTGCTCTGGTGAAAAATTTAGGAATTGCCGAGCGGGTGAGATTTTTGGGTTTTCGCCGGGACATTCCCGATTTGCTTTGTGCCTGTGATATCTGCTTGCTTACTTCTTTGCGCGAAGGTTTGCCTCGGGCGGTTATGGAGGCGATGGCGGCGGGGAGGCCGGTAGTGGCAACAGATATCAGAGGAAGCAGAGACTTGATTGCTGATGGGGAAAACGGTTTCTTGGTGCCGGTCGGCAATGCGGAGAGGACGGCTGAGGCGGTGCGGAAATTGGCGGCAGATTGGGAGCTGCGAGTGCGTATGGGTAAGGCCGGACGTGAAATGGTAAAGGTTTATGCGCTTGAGCGGGTGCTGGCTGAGATGGAGCAGGTTTATGCCGGATCCTTGGAGAGATATGGCAGTAGGTTGCATTTGCCCTCACCCTAGCCCTTTGCCCTCACCCTAGCCTTTTGCCCTCACCCTAGCCCTCTCCCAGAGGGAG
>JAGXTL010000021.1 GCA_018333635.1 Dethiobacter sp. | reverse complement strand
GCAAATCAAATAATGACTGCATTTTTAAATACAATACCGCTACCATTAAAGCAGAAGTTGTTATTGTGCGCGTAACTTCTTGATTTTTAAAGGTTTGTACTTACTATTAGGCTGGGAAAGTTGAGTTCAAAACTTAAAAGAGATTGCTGAACGTTCAGTAGTGATTAGCTGCATGGTTTACCTTGTAATGATCGGCGCCAGCTTCTTCACGACCGTCTTTATTCACTTGGGCGGCGGGACGCTGATTACCAACCTGGTGCTGGGTCTGCCGTTTCCTGATTGGGGCATCACCCTGGCAATGTTTATTATTGTGTTTATCATGGGCGCCTTTCTTGACTGGATAGGCATCCTGATGATTGTTGTGCCGCTCTTTACGCCTATCGCCGCGGCGCTTGGTTTGAACCCGATCTGGTTTGCGATGATGGTAATTGTTATTATGCAAACTTCTTTCTTGACACCGCCCTTTGCTTACTCTATATTCTACCTTAAAGGTATTGCGCCGCCTGAAGTGCAAACGGCGGATATTTACCGCGGTGTGATACCGTTTATCTTGCTGCAATTTATAGGCATTGCTCTGCTGGCCATTTTCCCGCAGCTTATCTTGTGGCTGCCCAGCTTGATGGGCAGATAACCGTTTTTGCTGCTGTGGTTTGTTAGGGTGACGTGCGAAAAATCTTGCTTTTACCGGCCGAGGAAATATGAAGGAGAAAAAGATGTTCAGACCGATCAGACAAAAGAGAGTTTATGAAGAAATTCTGTGCCAAATTAAAGATTTGTTGGCTAAGGGGGCGCTCAAGCCTGGCGATCGCCTGTTTTCGGAACGCGAATTGGCAGACATGCTGCAGGTCAGCCGTGCTTCTATTCGTGAGGCGTTTAGTGCCCTCGATATGCTTGGGATTTTGGAGAGCAAGCCGGGAGAGGGTACTTTTATCCGCCAGTCACCGCACGAGTCTGCTTTTAACCCGCTTGCGCTTGTTTGTCTGCTTTATGGAGATAGTAATTTACAGATGATGGAAGTCAGGATGATTTTAGAGGCTGAGAGCGCCGCCATGGCAGCTAAAAGGGCAAGTCAAAAAGATTTGGAAAAGATTAGTGCCTGCCTTGAGCAGATGGAGTCTGATATAGCCGGCAATAGCTTGGGTGAGCTTCCCGACGCTCAGTTTCATCTGGCTGTTGCTGAGGCTACCGGGAACAAAGTGCTGCAGCACATGATGGATACCATCTCGGGACTGATTGTGGAAACCCTGCGCCACAGCAGACAGCAGCTTTTTCAGACTTTGGGCAACAAGGAGAAACTTCTGGCACAACACAAAAAAATCTTCCAGGCCATTTCCAGCAAAAATCCGGAACAGGCACGCGCTGCGATGAAGGAACATCTGCGCTTTGTCATCGAAAAAACTATGGCATACGAAGCAGAGCGCACAGCATATACGGCAGAGCTGAACCGGAAAGCCGAGTAAAAGGAGTTGTCCATAGTTATGCAAGAGTTTGCACTCGCGTTTGGCAAAAGTTCCTTGACTCTTACCCTTGAACAGGAAAGGGTTTTGGCGGTCCTGCGCCCTAAACCCCTTGCCTCTCCAGAATGCGAGACGACTGTCGTCCGGAATGCTCTTTTGAACCCGATTGGCTCCCGCCGCCTGCGTGAGATTGCCCAAGCGGGAGAGACTGCTTGCATCGTTGTCGGTGACATGACTAGGTTGTGGGCGCGCTACCATGTGTTGGTACCGCCGATTCTTGAAGAGTTAAATGCGGCTGGAATTCCCGATGAAAATATCACGATTGTTTCTGCCACCGGAGCGCATCGTGCTCAAAGCCGTGACGAACATGCCAAACTGGTAGGAGATGAGGTTTATCGCCGCGTGCGTATGGTTGAACATGACTGTCATGCCACCGACTTGGTAAATTTCGGCAGCACATCGAGCGGCACGCCTGTTCGTGTCAACCGCCAGGTGGCCACCGCTGACAGGGTGATTTTAACGAGCGGCATTGTGCACCATTTTCTCGCCGGTTACGGTGGGGGCAAGAAAGCGATTATGCCCGGCACTGCAAGTTTCGAAGGGATTATGGCTAACCACCGTCTCTCACTAAATCCTCAAGGTCCCGGGCTGAACCCTGAAGTCCGGGCGGGAAAATTGGCTGGCAACCCTTTGTCGGCAGATATGATTGAGGCGGCACGCATGGTAGGAGTTGACATGATAGTCAATTCGATTGTCAGTGATGAGCATCAAGTGGCGCTGGCCGTAGCGGGTGAATTAGTCGCTGCCCATGAAGCAGGCGCTCTTTTAGTAGACGAGTATTTTGGTGTGCCAATTTCCGAACAGGCCGATTTAGTAGTCGCCTCCTGTAGTGGCTATCCCAAAGACATCAATTTTTACCAGACATACAAAACGGCGCACAACATGGTTAGGGCGATGAAAAAAGGTGGCGTTGGTATCCTGCTCTCCGAATCGTGCGAAGGAATCGGCAATGACAAGTTTTTCACTATCTGTGCCGGCTTTACAGATAACGATTCGCGCGAGAGAGAACTGCGTCAGAATTATGAAATTGCCGGCTTTATGGGCTATACTCAATTGCTTTGGGCTCAGGAAAACAAGTTGGTTGTGGTAAGCAGCCTGCCGGAAAAACAGGTTTGCGAAATGGGGATGACCCCGGCTCGAACACTGGAGGAAGCGATGTTCCTCGCCAGGAAATGGTTGCCGGAGGACTTTAGCGCTTATATTATGCCTGCCGGCGCCGCCACTTTCCCCATCCTAAAAAACTGACCATCCTAATAAAAGGAGAAATCGATGGAAGATATTTTGCAGGCCCTGTTGCGGGGCGAAATAGATATGGAGACAGCAAAACAGAAACTTAATGTGCTGCAAATCACGGAAATAGGCAATATTGCTAAACTGGATGTCAACCGAGCCAGACGGACGGGAGCGCCGGAAGCAATTCTGGCGCAGGATAAAGAAACAGAAGATGTTGTTCGGCTTTCTCTGGCCATGGCGCAGGCAAGCGGCTATGCTTTAATTACCAGGGTTAAAGAAAGCGATTATGTCGCTCTGGAAAAATCGGTGCCGGAAGGCTTTGAACTGGAAGTTAACCGCAAAGCAAGGATTTGCATACTCAAACGCCTGGGCCATATTTTTGCACAATCGGGTCGGATAGGGGTGCTGGCTGCCGGAACTGCTGATATCGGAGTGGCTGAGGAAGTTGTTATCACTGCTCAGGTTATGGGCTGTGAGGTAAGCAAGGCTTACGATGTTGGCGTTGCCGGCATCCACCGGCTATACGGGCCGCTGACAGAAATGTTGGAACAAGGTGTGTCGGCCATGGTGGTAGTCGCCGGAATGGACGCTGTGTTGCCCATTGTCGTTTCCAGTCATGTCAGTGTGCCGGTCATCGGTGTGCCGACCTCAGTTGGTTACGGCATGGGCAAAGACGGTGTGGCCGGACTGATGACCATGCTGCAGACATGCTCTCCAGGCCTTGCGGTCGTCAACATAGACAATGGGTTTGGCGCCGGCGTTTTTGCCTCGTTGATTGCCAGACAAGCAAGAATAAAGTAGTCAGGCGAACTGTTATGCAAAGTGCAGCGGGGCAACACGTAACAGAGTACCGATCACGTCAGCCGGTTGCCGCCCGCCATCTTGCCGTCCCGGCTGCAATATTGCATCTCCTACTCTAGCCAGATTATCTGAACCGTTCGTAGCATTTGCTAAGACATGATTGTTGGAGAGAATTAGTTTTTCACCGCTCTGATTATCAAATGCTACGGCACCGAATGTACCGGTAGAGAAAAAATGATGACCAATGCTTAATCCGGGTTGTGCCGGTCGCATTTTTATTCTTCTCTCCAGGCGCGGGCCGGTGCAGGCGTCCTGTATGTCGGCTGTCAATATGCCGGCTTCCACGACATCGGTAGGAATTCCTTCGATCATGGTAGGGACTGTTTCCTCCTCCCGTAACAAGGCAGCCGCTAATTTATAGGAAACAAGCACAGTAATGCATAATTTTCCTGTGTCAAAGCCAGCCTTGATTTTTCTGCCGATGCCAACGCCTACCACATTAGGCAGCTGAAGCAGTTCTTTCCCCCTGAAATGGCAAAGTTCATGGAAAGATCTGAACTTATCGTTCTCCTGGGAGGCAAGCGATTCCCCCGGAGTCGTCAGATGGACATCGAGCGCCTGCAATACATCTGCAATCGGGTGAAAGATGGTTGTTTTAGCGCTGCCGGCAAAGAGTAAGCCGACGGCACGGTTTGCTCCGTCCAGCAGCAGAGAGCCGCTGTCGCCCGCTTCTCCCATTTTTGAAGTGATAATCTGCTGCGTGAACTGAGCGGAACGGCCTGAGGAAAAACCAATATTTACTGTGGCCCCAATCACAGCTACACGGCCGCTTGTGTAGCCGCTGGAACGGCCGCTTTTTTTTACCAAAAGTGTCGGTTCTGCGATAGTTAAACCGCTAACTGCGCCGATGCCCAGAACTTCACTTTTCACAATAGTTGCTGCGAGCGGCTTGGCCAAGGCGGCATCCAACTGATATCTTTTTTTCTCCATCACTTCACTCCGTCCGGCATACTTTTTGTATCTTCCATCGTATGCGGAGAGCTGGAGGAGGTGCAAAAATTTTAACTTTCAAAAGGAATAATTACTATACAAGCAGAAAATAAGCGTAGTAGAATTAGAAAGAGACTCCGGGCGAGATATTTACTTACAGGGGGGAAATTGTTTGGGCTTGCGCTTATTCTGGGAGGTAAGTGAGGGGAAACTTTTTAAGTTTACAAAGGTACTTGTTTTGCCGTTGCCCCGTAACCGGTTTAAGCATATTGCGGGAAAAATCATGCCGGCCGAAGCGCCGTTAGGAATCGGCTTTGAGGGTTGCTCAGAAGAAAACAGTCAACAAAAAGAAATTTTACTTAGGGATTTATTTGCCAGGCGGGTGTTAGATAAAAGCAAACGGCGCTTTCTGGCTGGTTCGCGCCTACTGCTTGACGAAAGAACAGAGTGGGCAGCTGAATTATTCCGTAAAATTACAATTAGAGATGAAACCCAGGCTGACGCATTTTTTGCTTTGGCTCTTTGTTGCCTTGACCCGCAAGAACAGTTGCAGGCAATAGAGCGGACTTTGTTGCTTAGAAGGGAGTATACCCGTTTAAGCAAAGATGCCGGCGTAGCGTTTTGCGCCGTTTTTTCCGGTTGTGATGGTCGAGATATTCGTGTGGTGAACGACTTTTTGGGGCTTGAATTATTGGCAGCCGAAATTTTTCAAAACCATGGAAAACTGGAAGACGCAGGGCGGCTACTTGAATATTCCCAGCATGCTGATTCAGACTTTTTCCGTTTTTCTCGCGGTGAATTACTGCTAAAACAACAGCGCTATGAGGAAGCCATCGACGTGTTGAGACGGCTTAAAACAAACCCGCATTTTGTAAGTCCGGCCTTTTATCTTATGGGTTTGTCTTTAGAAAAACTTGGCTATCACTCCACCGCGGTGCAAGTCTACCGTGGTTGCTTAAGGAACGAGAAAATAAGCAAACGGTTGGAGATTGCGATTCGCTTGCAGCTGGTCGCCTTATTGGAACGGGAAAACAAGATGAAGTTAGCTCAACAGGAAAGAGAACTCTTAGTTGCCTTGGAGCAACCTCTGCAGGAGCAGTAAAAACCGTAACAACCGGCAAAGTGCTTCGATTGTTACGGTTTTTGTTCTAGCATATGAAATTATATCAAATCGCCTCTCCCTCTGGGAGAGGGCTAGGGTGAGGGACTTAGTCAAAGGTATTTAACTACTAAGTCGCCAACTTCCTGTGTGTTATAGCCCATCTTGCCGGCAGCCATGCTTTTAATATGGGACTGGCAGATGTTCATCACTGAGTTCTCTACTTTGGCGGCGGCGCCGGTTTCTTTAATGTTTTCCAGCAACATGGCGGCTGCACCGATGGCAGCCAGTGGATTTACCACGCTTAACCCGGTGTATTTGGGGGCAGAACCGCCGATTGGTTCAAACATAGAGACGCCTTCCGGGTTGATGTTGCCGCCGGCAGCTATCCCCATCCCGCCCTGAATCATGGCTCCTAAGTCGGTAATGATATCGCCAAACATATTTTCCGTCACAATCACATCAAACCATTCCGGATTTTTCACCATCCACATTACTGTGGCATCGACGTGAGCATAGTCTCTGGTGATCTCCGGGAATTCCTTTTGCCCAACTTCATGGAAAGTCCGCTCCCAAAGGTCAAATACATATGTGAGCACATTAGTTTTCCCGCAGAGAGTTACTTTCTTGTCTTTGTTCCGCTTCTGGGCGTATTGAAACGCATAACGGACGCAACGCTCCACTCCTTTGCGAGTGGAGATTGATTCCTGCAGAGCAATTTCATCTGCCGTGCCTTTGCGGAGAAAGCCGCCGGCACCGGCGTATTGGCCCTCCGTATTTTCCCGGACGACTACAAAGTCAATCTCTTTTGGACCTTTATCTTTAATCGGCGTTTCCACACCCGGGTAAAGCTTTACCGGACGCAAATTTATGTACTGATCCAGCTCAAAACGCAACCGTAAGAGTAGTCCCTTTTCCAAGATGCCGGGTTTTACATCGGGATGACCAATCGCTCCCAGATAAATTGCGTCAAATGTTTTTAACTCCTCTAACACACTATCCGGAAGGATTTCACCAGTGCGCAGGTAACGTTCGCCACCTAAATCATAATGCGTATACTCCAGTTTAAAACCGTCAGCCTCACTGACGGCGTCCAAGACTTTCAAGCCTTCCCTCACTACCTCTGGACCTGTCCCATCTCCGGGAAGAACAGCAATTTTATACATCTGGGTGCCTCCTTTATTAACCATAAAAATATACTTCATTGTAATACAAAACAGAGGAAAAGGGAAGAGCGAAAAAGGATTTGACTGGATAAACGCGAATTTGACAAGTCATTTGGCGCGTTAAGAGGCGTCTTTCTGCTGAATGTAGAGGAGTTGCTAAAATGACAATTCGTTTTATCTTGGGTAGAGCAGGTAGCGGCAAAACTTCCGCCTGCCTGCAAGCTATGGCAGAATTGAGCAAACTCGAGCCGCTGGGACCGCCACTCATCTTCCTGGTGCCGGAGCAAGCCACTTTTCAAATGGAACGCGAACTGGCCTTGCTATGTGGCGGCGGAACATTTCGTGCGCAGGTACTCTCTTTTCAGCGCCTTGCGTATCGGCTGCTGCAGGAGGGGAAAAAACCTTTGGCTCTAATAAGTGAGCAAGGAAAACAAATGGTCTTGCGACGTTTGTTGCAGGAGCACTTTGCTGAAATGAGTACGCTTGGCAAGGCGGCTAAGCAACAGCGTTTTTGTCTGCAATTATCGGCTCAGTTACGCGAATTAAACAATTATAAGATCACGCCGGAAAATTTGCGAAAACAGGCCTTAGCAGCTAAGCACTCGGCTGTTTTGCAAGGAAAGCTGCTTGATTTAGCTGAAATAGCCGGAGCCTACCAGAGATATATCCGTGACCGTTTTACCGATCCCGAGAATTTGCTTCAGCTTTTAGCTGCCACAATAGAAAGCGGCGGGCTGCCTGCCGGCACCATGGTCTGGGTTGACGGATTTGCCGGTTTTACATTGCAAGAATATGCGGTGTTAGGGGCACTTGCCAAGGCTGCCTCACAAGTGGAGCTTGCTCTTTGTCTCGACCCGTCCCTCACTGTCTCTGCTCCGGCGGAAGAAGAACTGTTTCAACCAACTTTGGATAGCCGGCGGAGATTACAGCAGCTGGCTGTGCAAAAAAATGCCGCATTACTGCCACCGCTAATCTTGCCTTTCCAAGGGCAGGAGACCCGCTATGCTCAGTGTCCGCCATTAGCTCATCTTGAAGCGCAGTTTGGCCGCTTTCCTTTCGAACCATTTGAGCAGGCCACAGCAAGGATAAAGTTGGTGAAAGCTGCCGGCCCCCGCGCAGAAGTGGAAGCTGTTGCTCGGGACATTCATCGTATAGTCAGGGAACATGGTTGGCGTTACGCAGAGATCGGCGTTATTCTCCGTAATTTTGCCAATTATCATGATTTAGTGGCAGCAGTATTCCGCGAATATAATATCCCTTGTTATCTTGATGCGCGACATTCCGCATCTTCACATCCGCTGGTGCAATTTCTGCGTTCCGCACTGGAAGCAGCATTAAGTAACCTTAGCTCTGCAACCGTTATTCAATTATTAAAAACTGATCTGTTTCCACTGGAAAGACTGGAAGCGGACAGGCTTGAAAACTATGTTCGTGCCCACGGCATCCGTGGGCGGCGCTGGCTTGACAAAAAGCCCTGGACTTTCCGCTTCTCTTTGGCGCTGGACGATGAACAGGATGAACAGCTTGAAACAACTGCAGACCTGGCCGCATTAAACAAGGCAAAAGAACAATTCGCTTATTACTTTGAACCGTTTTATCAAGCAGTGGCAAAATCAGGAATACAGGAGGTTACCGTCTATTGTCGGGCTGTCTGGGAGCTCTTTGACAGTATAGCCGCTGAGTCCCGTCTGCAGTCATGGGCCAAAGCTCAAGCAGCCAATGGTGAAACAAATCAAGCGGCACAGCACCGCCAGGTTTGGCAAGGAGTGATAGAACTGCTTAGTCAAGCCGCCAATATTTGGGCCGGGCAAACAATGTCCCTGCAGGAATATACCCAGCTCATTTTAACAGGACTGGAAAGCCTGACGCTGGGCTTAACTCCGGCCGGACTTGACCAGGTAATTGTTGGCAGCGTAGAGCGTTCGCGTCTGCCGCAAATTAAGGCGGCTTACGTGCTGGGGTTAAGTGAGGGCGATTTCCCGGCCAGACTGCAAGAGGAAGGGATATTTGGCGATGAGGAACGAGATTTGCTGGCAACGGCCGGGATGGAAATGGCGGCAACGCGGCGGCAAAAATTGTTTCACGAACAATACTTATCATATATTGCCCTGACCCGTAGCTCTGACTATCTCTGGGCCAGCTATTTATTGGCAGACGAGGAAGGAAGGGGGAAAAGGCCTTCCCTCCTCTTTAAAAGGCTGCAACAGATTTTTCCTAAAAACGAGATCTGCTTTGTGCTTAATCAACCGGATAGCTCTGATGATTTAACGCTGCTAACGGAACCGAAAAAAACTGCGGCAACTTTACTGCTGCAGGTTAACCGCAGCATCAATAACGGCGCGATGTCATCTTTCTGGACGGCTGTCTACAATGAGTCTTTGCAACAGCCGCAGATTCTAGCCGACATGGAAAAGTTATGGTGCGCACTGTCAGAAACGAATATTGTCAGTGCTTTTTCGCCCTCTACCCTTAAAGTTTTATACAGCAGCCCGCTAAAAAGCAGCGTTTCACGTCTGGAGCTTTTTGCCCGCTGTCCCTTTGCCCACTTTGCGCGCTACGCTCTGTTGCTTGAGGAGAGAAAAGAGTACCGCTTGGAGGCTCCGGATATCGGAGTGTTTTACCATACTGCCCTAAGCCAGTTCGTAGCTGGCTTTGCAAAAGAGCAGAAATGTTGGTCTACCCTTGGCGATGTTGAAATCAGGGAGAGAATGAATGAGATTGTAGAAAGGCTGACTCCTCGTTTGCGCGGTGAAATTCTCATCTCCACCTCCCGGATGCGCTTTTTAGCGGATAAGCTGAAAGATACATTAGGGCAGGCGGCAGTTGCTTTAACTGAACATGCGCGCAGCAGCACTTTTTCTCCTGTGGCGCTAGAGCATTTTTTTGGCCGCAACCTCCAGTCACCATGGCGCATTGCTGCCGATGGTGTGGAGCTCTGGCTTTATGGCCAAATTGACCGGGTCGACTTGGCCGAGAGTGCGGGAGCGGCTTATCTGATTGTCATTGACTACAAAACAAGTCCGCAGGATTTAAAGCTGAGTGACGTCTGGCATGGCATAGCTTTACAGCTGCTTACTTACCAGGCTGTTGTGCTTGAACAGGCAGCTCAATTTACAAAATTACCTGCTATAGCTGCGGGCGTATTTTATTTTGGTATTCAGCTACCCATACAGCGGGTGCATAACCCACCGCCCGCAGTTCAATCAAAAAGCAGTGCATACCAGCTGGACGGCCTGGCACTGGCTGATGCTAACGTGTTGGAACTGCTAGGTGGTTCAAATTTTTTGCGCCGGGCAGAACTAAAAATTGATGGGACCTTTACAAAAACATCTCGCGTGGCAGACCAACAGCAAATGGGTTCGCTGTCAGCTTGGCTTCGTAGCAAATTGCTTGAATTAGCAGGAAAAATACTTGCCGGCGACGCTGCCGCCCGGCCATATCGCAAGTTAAACGGCCAGCGAGCCTGCTCCTACTGTCCATATTTAGCTCTCTGCCGCTTTGATCTCACTGTGGAAGGTAACAACTATCGTTTACTGGAGAATATGGGACATGAGGATGTTTTGTCTTTGGTGGCGCTGCATTTAAGGAGGGGGGATTCTGAGTGAATGCAACCTGGACAGATGAACAACTTGAAGCGATTACCGCGACCGGTGCCAACTTACTAGTTGCCGCCGCCGCCGGGGCCGGTAAAACTGCGGTACTGGTGGAGCGAATTGTCCGAATAGTTTGCGACAGAAAAGCTCCGGTTGATATAGACCGTTTGTTAGTAGTGACATTTACGGAAGCTGCGGCGGCAGAAATGCGTGAACGAATTGGCGCAGCATTGGAACAGGAAATTCGTGACTCAGGCCGCCTAGAACTGGGAAGACAGCTTGCGCTGGTAAACGGAGCCCCCATCTCCACACTCCATTCTTTTTGCCTTGCCGTGATTCGCCGTTATTTTTATATGCTAGAGATTGATCCTGGGTTCCGTGTGGCTGACGAAGCTGAAGCCTCAATGCTTCGTCAAGATGTCGCAACTGAACTGTTGGAGCAGGCTCTCGCCGGCGAGAGCACAGCGATTATTGAATTGGTATCCGGTTATGGCGGCAAAAAAGGTGCTGACGGGCTGGGACAGCAGATTTTGCGGCTTTATTCTTTTGCCTGGAGCAATCCTGATCCGCTCGGGTGGCTAAAAAAAACCGTCTCATTTTTTGAGGTTGCAGAACAAAAACCGGCAGCAGAAACGCTAGCGCCTTGGTTGCCTTCTATTTTTCTGCATTTGCTGCTTGAGCTGGCGCATGCGGAGATGTTGCTGGCGAGAGCATCCTCTATAATCTGTTTGCCTGGAGGGCCAGTTGTCTATGAAAAAATTCTGACTGAAGAAAGGGAGCAAGCAAAACGACTGATGGTGCTTGCCGAAAGCTCCTCTTGGGAAAAACTGCGCGAGGCTTGGCTGGGAGCTACTTTTAACAGGTTGCCTGCCGCTAAAGGAGTGTGTGAGGAGAAGAAAGAACAGGTTAAAGAACTGCGCGACAAAGCTAAGGCAATAATCCGCAGCGCGGCTGAAACTTTTTTTATCCGCACTTCTGCAGACTATCTCTCTGAAATACGGCAGCAAACTCCGCTGGTTGCGGCGTTGGCCGAACTGACAAAGCTCTTTGCTGAAATGTATGACCGGAAAAAAAGGCAGATAGGATTAGTTGATTTTAATGACTTGGAACATTTCAGTCTGCAAATTCTATGGCGAGCTAACAGCGCTGAAGCTATCCCATCTGATGCAGCTTTGGAACTGCGTCAGCAGTTCATTCATGTGCTGGTAGACGAATACCAAGATATCAACCCAGTCCAAGATGCTATTCTTGCCTTGGTTTCCAGGCAGGGAGAGCCTTCTCCCAATCTATTTATGGTGGGAGACGTGAAGCAAAGCATTTATCGTTTTCGCATGGGTGAGCCGGCCCTCTTTCTTAAACGTTATTCCTGCTATCCGACTCAGGCAGGAGGGAGCGAACGAAAGATTCTGCTCAGCAAAAACTTTCGCTGTCGCGCCGGTGTGGTTTCTGCCGTTAACTTTCTTTTTCGTCAGCTAATGATTGAAGCGGCTGCAGAAATTGAGTATAACAGGGATGCGGAACTCATTTACGGGGCAGATTATCCTGAATATGCTCATGGTCTTGCCAGCCAGGCTGCGGTGGAAGTCCATCTCCTGCCGCGAGAACAAAAGTTTGACAACACATCAGCGGCGCAGGGGGAAGAGGGGGAAGAACCGGATGGATTAGAGCTGGAAGCGCTTGTTGTGGCACAAAGGATTAAGGAAATGCTGGATAGTACGAAAGGAGCCCTGCAAATATTCGATCAAGGAAGCGGAGTTTACAGGTCGGCCTCCTATAGGGACATGGTTATTCTTTTGCGGGCCACCAGTAATAGAGCAAACCGCTTGATAGATATTCTTGGCAGGTTTGGTATCCCTGCTTATGCTGATCTTTCAACCGGCTATTTTGCCGCCACCGAAGTGGAGACCATGTTATCTCTTTTAAAAGTGCTAGACAATCCTTGCCAAGACATTGCCCTGGCTGCAGTTCTGCGTTCGCCGCTTGTCGGCCTTTCCCTAGAAGAACTAGCGCTGGTGCGGATAACTGGCGGAAAAAAGAATGATTTTTTTGCCAGCGTAAATTTAACAGCAACAGCAGGCATCCCTCTCCTTTCAGAAAAACTGCAACATTTTCTCTCGCAATTAGAGCGCTGGCGAAACAAAGCCAGGCAGGAAAAACTGACAACGCTAATTGCCGCAATCTACCGGGAAAGCGGTTACGCAGACTATGTGGCCGGGCTTTCAAACGGAGCCCAACGTCAGGCAAACCTTCATGCCCTTTTTTCTCGTGCCCGGCAGTTCGACCGTTTTTCACGACAAGGCCTCTTCCGATTTCTGGAATTTATTGCACAACTGCGCCGATCGGGTGAAGATTTAGGGTCCGCCAGGGCATTGGCTGAAAACGAAAATGTGGTGCGCATCATGAGTATCCATAAATCTAAGGGGCTCGAATTCCCAATTGTTTTTTTATGCGATCTCGGGAAAAATTTCAACTTTCTTGATCAGCGGACAGATATTTTGATACACAAGGATCTAGGCATAGCACCGCTGGTCGTTGATACCCAGACAATGGTTCGTTACCCCTCTTTGCCATACCTGGCGCTAAAACTTGCCGGTGAAGCAGAAGTGAGGGCGGAGGAAATGCGCATCCTTTATGTTGCCTTAACACGTGCACGTGAAAAGTTGCTTCTTATTGCTTCGGCACGAAATCTGTCAGATGAACAGGATATCTGGCGTCAGCTCCTTACCTGCCAGGAGAAATCGTTGCCAGCCTCCGAACTGGTTCGTGCTAAAAGTTATCTCGACTGGCTGGGATGCGCTCTTATCCGTCACCAGGACATGGCAGGAGCGCAGATACATTTTCCGTGGTTACCAGAGGAAGATTCCCGTTTTGATATTTCGATTTGGAACGGCACAGATAAGAAGCTCCCCAGCCTGCCGCTGCCCAACCACTCTGCTGTAAAAAACAGGGAGGATATTCTTGCTCTGCGCCCGCTGCAGCTTGCCTGCGAGAAGGAGGTGCAAAGCAGAATTCGCAGGCAGCTCTCTTACCGTTATCCGCATACCCCCGGCAATTTACCTGCCAAACTGTCTATCAGCGAATTATTGGACTACTTCCCACCAGAAAATGAAGCAGAGGGAGAAAGGCTCTTTTTAGCACCGCAATCCTGGCACCGGCCCAGCTTTCTGCAAACGCAAAAGCGATTATCTACCTTGGAGTTAGGGATCCTCTATCATCGTGTTTTTCAGCATTTAAGACTACTGCCGCCTTTGGGTGAGCTGGAAATCGCCGAACAAATCGCCCATTTTGTAAAATCTGGAATCATCAGCGAGGATGAAGCAAATTCTCTGAATCCTGCGCAAATCGCTCCATTTTTCACAGGGGTGGCAGGAGATATCGTCTTTGCTAATGCTAACCAAACTTACAGAGAATGGCCCTTTACACTGCTCTTGCCTGCTAAAGAGCTTGCGTCTGCTAACTCAGAGGAAACGGTACTAATTCAAGGTATTATCGACCTGTTGGTCAAAACTGAGGAAGGGTATGTGCTTGTTGATTTTAAAACTGATAAAATTCCGCAGGGCGGAGCAGAGGAATTGGCAAAACGCTACAAAGAACAACTGGGGTTTTACGCGAGAGCAGTTGAAACCATTCTTGCAGCCCCTGTAAAAGCTTCATATCTATATCTAGTAAGAACAGGAGAGACTCTGCCAATCCTGCTGTAAAATCTGTTTCATTAAAACGAGGAGGAAGTGCCATGGAAAAGCTAATCAAAATACTTGGCAAGATCAAACCGGTGGATCAAGATGCAAGTTCTCGCTGCAAAGATCATCTTGACAATCTTACAAAACCACCGGGAAGTTTAGGAGTGCTAGAGGAAATAGTGCAAAAACTGGCAGCTATTACTGGTGAGATAAAGCCGCAACTGCCGAAGAAGACAGTTGTTTTAATGGCTGGTGATCACGGTGTTGTGGCGGAAGGTGTTTCGGCATACCCGCAAGAAGTGACCCCGCAGATGGTCATGAATTTTCTTTCCGGTGGTGCTGCCATGAATGTGCTGGCCCGGCATGCTGATGCACAACTGGTAGTGGTGGACGTTGGGGTGGCCGTAGACTTACCTAGTCATCCCAGCTTACAAATCAGGAAGGTTGCCTATGGCACAAACAATTTCGCCAAAGGTCCGGCAATGACAAGAAGGCAGGCTATAGCCGCCCTGGAGTGCGGCATTGATGTGGCAGAAGAATGTATTGCTCAGGGAACCGGGATCTTTGGCACCGGCGAAATGGGAATTGGTAATACCACTTCCAGTGCAGCCATTACTGCAGTTTATAGTGGCGAAGATATTGCTGCAGTCTGTGGACGCGGCACCGGGCTAGACGACGGCAAGCTGCAGAATAAGATACGCGTGATTAGGGAAGCGATTAATTTAAACGAGCCTGATACTACAGATGCCCTTGATGTACTGTCTAAGCTGGGCGGATACGAGATTGCCGGAATGGCCGGTGTAATGTTGGCTGCCGCCGCTCATGGTATCCCTGTTTTAGTCGATGGATTCATCTCAGGCGCTGCCGCGCTGATTGCCAGCAAACTTCACCCCCTGGCAAACCAGTACATGCTCGCTTCCCATCTGTCTGAAGAACCAGGACATGGCGTTACGCTGGAAATTCTAGGCCTCGTGCCATTTTTAAAGATGAATATGCGCTTAGGGGAGGGGACCGGCTCAGCTTTAGCTATGACCATGGTGGATGCCGCAATAAAAATTTGCACTGAGATGGCGAGTTTTGCTGATGCCGGTGTAGCAAAAGCAATCGAATAAAAATGCATGAAAAAAGCATGATAATCATGGACTGTGAGCATCATGCTTTTTCTTGATTAATCAATGGAAATCATCTTAGCATAATAATATGCACAATTTAAGTTTTGCCGGGAATATGATAAGATGGTTAGCAAAGCATGACTGAGAGAGGAGGGAATTGATGATTCCCCTTAAGGATTCACCTACAACTGGGCGATTTCCTTTTGTTAATCTAACCCTGATTCTCATCAATATCCTGGTTTTTCTTAGACAGTTAACACTTGCAAATAATGAATTGCATGGTTTTATTTTTTCTTATGGCTTGATTCCCGCAGAATTGATTAGTGGGTTTTTAGAAGGGAATCTGGCTATTGCACTGACACCGCTTTTTGCATATCAGTTTATGCACGGCGGCTGGCTGCATATAGGCAGCAACATGCTTTATCTTTGGGTGTTTGGCGACAATATAGAGGATCGGTTAGGCCACCTAAAATACCTACTCTTTTACCTCTTAATGGGAGTTATCTCCGGGCTGGCGCAGGTAGCCTTTGAGCCGGGAAGCAATATCCCGATTATCGGTGCCAGCGGCGCTGTAGCCGGCATACTGGGCGCTTATCTAGTTAGTTGTCCCCGTGCCCGCGTATTAGCCCTGATCCCCATATTTATTGTTTTTACAGTGGCAGAGTTACCGGCTGTGGTTTTCCTTGGATTTTGGTTTCTGTTACAGCTTTTTCAAGGCGTCGCGAGCATCGGAGTCGACGTTTCAATTGCCTGGTGGGCTCACATTGCAGGATTTATAGGTGGGATGACTTTGGTTGCCATCTTTGGCAAACGGCACAATTGTAATTAGCCCTCCATACCTTACAAAGGCTTTATCTTTCTTACGTCAAAAACTAATGTGGATTGGTTAGTCTACCAAGACTAGCCTTAGCCAAGAGTTGCATGCACACCCAGTAATTTCGTTCCGAACGGGAGGACGCGTTCTTAATCTTCAAGTTGCACTCCTGCTCGGGAAGCCACCAATCGCAACTAAGCTTACCAAGTTCTAAGTTTCTCGTGATCTCAGTAATGATCTCTGCACGCCAGTCTTTTCGCTTTGTATAATCAAGTACTTGATCAGCTAGGACTTGATAGGCAGAATGAATAAACGTCCCGCTATCTTGATCATATTCCAAGTCTAAGATTGGGATAATCCCAGAGAGGTCTCTCGATATGTTTGCTAACAGATCTTGATCCTCATTGGATGATCCAATATAAAGATAATATAGCTTGGTCGTATGGGTTTTGCCAGATTGGCGTAAAATTCTACCAAGTCTTTGAATGCGCTGCCGGTTACTGCTGGTGGACGAGGCTATGATTCCGATATCGGTTGCAGGAACATTTAAGCCTTCATCTAATGCACGACAACTTACCAGGATCCTTATTTGTGCATCTTGATATTTGCGTAGCATGTTCTTTTTTGTTCGCTCATCCATCTGTGAATGATAACGCCCCACTTGCCCGGGAAAAAGCAATTGTAACTCATTATAAATGGCATCCGCAACTTCAATTCTTTCATTGAATATTAAAATATTTGCAGTCTGTGGAAGCTGGATTAAAAGGCTTTTTACGCAACTCAGCCGAGATTGGGCCCGGTAGACTAGATCTTTGCGATGGACAGCCAGGATGAGTACCGTACGAGCCAAAACAGCAAAATCATCATCAGATTGTTGAGCCAATTGCTCTAAGCCAGCAAAAAATTGCTGTTTGTTTACGTTTCTTAAAAAAGGGCAGTTTTGCAGGAGAATTTCCAAGGCAAGTGTTAATTGTTTGCTAAAATCAAGATATTGCAGTTCCTCGTCGGGAGTAAATTTTAGTTTCAGATTAAAAATTGCGAAGGAACTTATGATATTGGCATTCAATGCTTCAGTAAAACCATATTTAAATATCTCCTGCCCTTGTTTATCTTTTGATTGTTTCAGCCAGTTCCTGATGGTCTGATCATTGACGCCAAAATCCTTCACAATCCTGGATACCGGCCTGTTCTCTTCCCGTACGAGTCTGATGATCTCCGTCTTAAAATCTTCATTGTAACGGTTAGTATTCTTTTTCATTTCAACGCCTCCCACAGCTTCATTTTATCCTAACTTAGCTGTGTCCGGCAAATCGGGTATGGGTCTTTCAAACTCGCCGGGTCATCCTCAAACCCGTGGAACGCATCCCTGGTTATAAACCGCCCGATCCCCGGCGCGTAATACCTGGCATTCAGGTAATACAGCCCGGTCTCCGCGTCCCACCTGTACCCCGCGTAGCGGTACGGGTTTACCACGCTGCCGGTGGTGGCGATATGATTCCCGAACGCGTCGTAGTCATACGTAGCCACTACGGTGCCGGAGGCGTCGGTCAAGGACACCACATCGCCGTGGCCGTTGTAGTGGTAGTAGTAGGTCACGCCGCCGCGCACCATGGCCAGCAGCTGGCCGCCCGGGCCGTAGACGTAGCGGGCGAGCAGATTGCCGCCGCCGTCGGTTTCGTAGGCGACGTTCCCCTTATTCATATGGTTGTATGTCTTTTAGTCATACGGCATAGTTTATATTTAAAAAAGGTTTTAAATTGATTTACTTTTTGAGGAAGTAACAGCTGTTTTGGTCTTCTGTGCCTTTTAAGTAATATTTGGACATATCTTCAAACATTTGATTAAGTGTGGCCGTTTTATGTTTCAATAAGTTATAATCATATAAGCCATATGAAAAGATCATTACAGCGACCTTGATATTATCTTTGTTCCATAGCTCAGAAAAAAATTGATATAAACTAGTAGTGTATATATTATTTCCATCACCTTGTAATTGTTTTTGTAGTTTATATATACCTTCGTCAAAGCTACCAGAGTAAGGAGAGTCTGCAAGTTCAAACTCTAAAGATTTTTGATTACTTACTCAACTTTCCCACCTCAAAATCAAACTGGAACCTTGAAAAACCCATATAATAGTTGACATTAATACAACATAAAACACCCTCGGTATGGTATAATTGAAGTGTCTAAAACCCAATAATACCAGCCGTTTGGAGGTTTCCTATGACTAATATTATATCAGAAATGACACCCAATGAACAGAAGATTCAATCTCGTATTGATCGAT
>JAGXTL010000128.1 GCA_018333635.1 Dethiobacter sp. | reverse complement strand
TTTAATTGTTATTAATGTATTACATCTGTTCTTTACAAAACACATCTTCAAAGTTAGCTTTTCGCTTATTTAGCAGCTCTTTAAGTTCCTTTTCACTCTTTTTAGCCACAAGAATATATAAAATATCTCCAGCCTCAACCACTGTTTTACCCTTGGGAGTAATTAATTGACCGAAACGTATAACAGCGGTAACCAGGACATCCTTTGGAAAAGTAATCTCTGCTAATGCTTTACCAGTTATGTCGTTAGCCTCACATACGGTGTATTCAATGATTTCTGCATTTGCTTTGCCGATGGATATTAACTCCAAGGAATGGGGAGATTCTATTCTTTTAGGTATAGTTAGTTGGAGCTTTTCTGCAAATAACATAATGGTTGACCCCTGGATTAAAGCAGAAGTTAACACAACAAAAAATACAACATTGAAGAATAACTGACTGTTTTCTAGACCTGCAGTTAAAGGGAAAGTTGCCAATACAATAGGTACCGCTCCTTTTAAGCCTGCCCAGGAAATAAATACTCTTTCCTTTAAGCTAAAACCCATTTTGATGGTTGACATGAATACAGCGATTGGGCGGGCAATAAAGATTAATACTGCCGAAAGGAGTAATCCATTTATAACAATATTTGGCACAAACAACTGAGTTGGAAATATTAATAAGCCTAGAAGCATAAACATCAAAATCTGCATCATCCAGGCGAAACCTTCATTAAATCTAAAAATTGCGTGTTTAAATGTTATTTCGGAATTTCCTATGACAAGAGCCGAAACATACACTGCTAATAGTCCACTAGCTCCTACTAGGCTGGTTAAACTATATGTAAATAGTGCAAAAGCCAGTGCAAACACAGGGTACAGGCCACTTGAATCTAAGTTTATCTTATTTATTGCCATGGCAGCTAGTTTGCCCATGACAAAACCAAGGATAGCTGCAATTCCCATCTGCCAGAAAAATGAACCAACCAGCCAAAAGTGTATAGAGGACTTGTCAAGCAATATTAATTCGACGAAGGTTAAGGTAAGAAGAACTGCCATAGGGTCATTTGAACCTGATTCGAATTCCAGCGTTGCCCTAAGCCTTTCACGTAGGTTTTGACCCTTTAAAACAGCAAAAACTGCAGCAGCATCTGTTGAGCCCACAATTGCACCAAATAAAAATCCCTCAAACCATGTTACACCCAACACAAATTTGGCAGCTGCTGCTACTACCAGCGAAGTTATTAAAACCCCAATGGATGCTAGAAAAATTGATGGAACAGCCACAGGTTTTACCGTCGCCCATTTAGTTTGCAGTCCACCTTCGAAAAGGATAATTATTAATGCTAATATCCCTACCGTTTGGGTAAGTTGAACATTATCAAAATAAATTAATCCTAACCCATCACTTCCAGCAACCATACCAGCGAGAATAAAAAGTACCAATGCTGGAACTCCAAAGCGAGCAGAAAGTTTTGTAGCTAACACACCCACAATTAACAAAAGAGCCATGAGTAGAACCAGGTAATCGGTATCAAGAAATTCCATCATAGTCTAGGTAAACTCCTCTTAAACATATTTAAAAAAACTAACAAGACATAAAAATTTATCATTACTAATCTATTTTACTAGTGGATCCGAATGTCAACGAATATTTGAGCCACGTGATCATGAATATCTGAGCCACTTTGATCACCAATAAGTGAACCACTTAGCAATCGGTAAATTTCCTAATAGGTTTTTTATTGTAAGATGTGGTCACC
>JAGXTL010000115.1 GCA_018333635.1 Dethiobacter sp. | reverse complement strand
TTACACCGGAGCGCAATTTGCCAGACAAATTCTGCCCTATGTGCAAGCCATCCCTGTTTCCTCTGCGGGACGACCTCTGCTTGGGCCGGCTGTCCGCAGCAGCACCGGACGGGTGAGTCAGCTTTCCGTGGCGGGGGAAAACGTCTCCGGCCGCGACTTTCGCGGCGCCCTGCAGCTTCCGTCTACCAACTTTACCTGGCGCTTCGAAGGTGAGCAGGTTGTTTTTACCGTCAGAGGCCACGGCCATGGAGTCGGTCTTTGCCAATACGGCGCCGACGGTATGGCTCGTGCAGGCAAAACAGCCGGGGAAATTATT
Source organism: Dethiobacter sp. (assembly GCA_018333635.1). Lineage (GTDB taxonomy): Bacteria > Bacillota > Dethiobacteria > Dethiobacterales > Dethiobacteraceae > GPS1B09. The sequence continues at coordinate 13,388 of JAGXTL010000115.1, read as the reverse complement.
GATTTCTACTACACAGATGTGACTGTTAAATCTCTGCAGCGCTGATACATAAGTAGGAAGATTTTGGACATACTTCCTCTTTAAGAGGTGATGTCCAAATGAGAAAAGTGTTTACATCTCTTGCCCCGCTGAAAAAAATACGCCCGAGTAAAAAAACCAGCCTGTTTATCGGCTATCTGTTGGTGGTCGCCCTTTTAATTGTACTGGTCGTTTGGGGCGGCCCGGCTGGTAACCCGCTGGAAATTACACGGTATATACCGGGCGAAGTCGGCGTAGGCAGAGAGGAGCAGGCGGCAGTTATCTCGGAGAGGCCTTTTGATCCTCGAGAGGACGGACTGGCACAAGGGTTATTGCCGAACGAGGATGCTCATATTATGCAGGCCATGCCGCAAGAAGGCATGCGTTGGCCCCTGGAAGGGCCAGTCGTCTTTGCCCATCAGCAAGTATACAGGATTGGCAACCAATTGCGCATCAATGTGGGGATCAACATTCAAGCGGCAGCAGGAGCCACAGTCCAAGCTGCCTGGCCCGGCGTGGTGGAGCTGGTTACAAAGGATCCCCTTCTTGGCTGGCTGCTGCAAATCAGCCATGGTGGCGGCTACCTTACTCAGTACGCTAATCTGCAAGAAGAGCCATATGTCTCTGTAGGTGATGAAGTAAAAAGCGGTGATCTGTTGGGAGTAGTAGGAGAAAGCGCCAGGCTTGCCGCTTCCACAGGAACATTCCTTCATTTTGCAGTCTACAATGACGGACAAGCTCTTGATCCGCTGCAATTTCTTTCCCCCCGTTAAAACAGCCCACGGGCTGTTTTTTTTTGGGACAGGGGGACAGGTGATTTGTCCCACTTGTCCACGCGACCACCCCGCCCTGCGGGCACCCCTCCAGGGGAGGGGAATTTTTGTAGGGGTGGGACAGGGGGACAGGTGATTTGTCCCACTTGCACGCGACCACCCCGCCCTGCGGGCACCCCTCCAGGGGAGGGGAATTTTTGTAACAGGAAATTATTATTGTTCCGTAGGGGCGGGTTTCAAACCCGCCCTGCAAGACGCGTTAGCTGAGAGAAAATGCGAAGCGTCTTTTTAGTATGGTCAGGCAGGAAAAATGGCAGGATAACAGGAAAATAACGGGGGAAATACAAAATTGAGGGAGAGGGGGGTGGCGAGGTGAATGCTCAGAATAGGCAAATGGCGCTGGCGTTGCTTTTGATTATGACGCTGCTTGCCGCATACTCTTTCTGGTTCGATTGGCTATTTCCCTCGGCAAAAAAAGCTGCGCAGGGAAAAGTTGTCTCAGCAGAGCAGTTTGAGCTGGTCCTTCCTGAAGCTGCTCCTCTTGAAAGCGAAAGAAATAATAAAGGAATGAAGCCTGCTGCTGCCCAATCTTGGGCGTTGGAGCAGCTGTCGAGTAATGAAATGTTTTTGTTTAGTCTCTATGATTTTGAGACCGGGGAAACATTTAATCATAATGGAGATGTGCGCGTATTTCCGGCTAGCCTGATCAAGACGTTAATTCTTCTCGTCTTTCTGGACGAGGTTGACGAAGGGAGGCAGTGTTTAGATAATCTCCATATCTTGGAGAAGCAGGACCATTATGCAGCCGGAAACCGGGTTGAGGGAACGGGTTTTCTGCGCTTCCAGCCACCGGGGATCGAGTATGCGCACTGGGAGCTTCTCTCGCTGATGATCTCAGAGAGTGACAACGTGGCCACAAACATTATCATCCGCCTGTTGGGTAAGGAACTGATCAACCGGCGAGCGCAAGCATATGGCTTAGACGAGACTAAGGTCTCCCGGCTGATGTTCGAGCGTGGTTCACCCGCGTCAACTCTTTCTACTATGAATGATCTGACAGCGTTGCTGGTATCGCTGGAAAACAGAAAATTTATTGAGGGTGAGCTGTACCGAAAAGCGATTTTATTGCATCGTAACGCAAAGAAGCATAGAATTGGCAAATATGCCTCTCCGGAATTGGTGGTCGCCAATAAAATCGGTGATACATCTAACCGTGTAGCAGACATGGCGCTGATCTATTTTCCTCATCGGAAGCCGTTAGCTTTATCTGTGATGATTAAAACCAGAGATGGCACACGCATTTCCGCCGAAAAAAATGATGAGCTTATCGCTCGCTTTAGTAAATACCTGCTGGACTACTATTTTCCCTGATTTTGTCGTTTGCGTCCGCAATCACAGCTTAGCTGAGATTGTGTCATAATTGCCCCCCCGGCACATATATTGTTTACAAAATGCATAAAGGGGGCGGCTTAGTGCAGGACTATATCGAGCAGCGCGTCCTGGAAATAAGTAATTATATACTCGAAACCGGGTCTACAGTTAGGCAAGTGGCCAAAATCTTCGGTGTATCGAAATCCACAGTCCACAAAGATATTACAGAACGGCTTCCACATCTTAACCGCTTCATCTTTAGAGAGATTAAAATAGTTTTGGAAAAAAACAAGGCGGAACGTCATTTGCGTGGCGGTGAGGCAACGCGACAGAAATATTTAGCTGATTGAGAAAAATATGGTAACTATAGAGGAAAAAGCGCTCAACTGCCGAATTTAATCGGTGTTAAGGATGTTCTTTTGGGGAGACAAGCTGGAGAGGGGTGTTGGCCATCAATCTTGGAACCGATATGGGCATAGATCTGGGAACAGCCACCGTACTAGTTCATCTGCGCGGCAAAGGCATCGTTCTCCATGAACCTTCTGTGGTGGCAATTGAGCAAAACACCCGTCATGTTCTGGCAGTGGGTGAGGCGGCACAGAAAATGCTGGGTCGCACCCCAGGCAATATTGTCGCCACCCGCCCTTTGCGCGAAGGTGTTATTGCCGATTTTGAAATAACTGAAGTGATGCTCCGTCATTTTATCGGCAAGGTCTGCGATAAACGCCGACTAATTCGCCCCAGGGTCATTGTTTGCATCCCTGCCGCCACCACCAGCGTGGAACAAAAAGCTGTGGTGGAAGCGGTGATGCGCGCAGGCGTCCGGGATGCTTTCCTAATCGAAGAACCGCGCGCAGCCGCCTTGGGCGCCGGCCTTGATATTTTTCAGCCCTCTGGTCATATGGTGGTTGATATTGGCGGCGGTACTACCGATGTGGCCGTTATCTCACTAGGTGAGATTGTGGTGACGGAGTCAGTCCGTGTGGGCGGCGATAAATTCGATGAAGCTATTGCGCGCTTCATCCGTAAGGAGGTTAATCTTCTTATAGGTGAGCGTACCGCTGAAGCGCTTAAAGTGGAAGTGGGGACTGCTTTTGCCGGGAGCCGTTCCTTGGAGACTGAAATACGTGGTCGCGACTTGCTCTCCGGCCTGCCCCGTTCTTTTTTGGCCCGTACAGAACACGTTTTGGAAGCTATTCATGAGCCTCTTGACGCTGTGGTTGCCTCTGTTCGCAGTGTCCTGGAAAGAACACCGCCGGAGTTGGCTGGTGATATTATTGAGCGGGGGATTGTGCTGACCGGTGGCGGCGCACTGTTAGACGGTCTTGGTAAGCTGCTTAGCCGGGAAACCGGCGTCAATGTTTACCTGGCTCAAGATCCCATCGGGAGTGTGGCGCTTGGTACCGGCCGTGCCCTGGTAGAATTGGAGCGGATTAATCACACACTGATTTCCCCTAACCGCCGGGCAGCAAGCAACTAAAACAAAGAGCCGTCCATCATCGGACGGCTCTTTGTTTTGGCTCTTCTGGCCGTTTTTATCTTTATATGAATAATTTGTCTTAATTTATTTTCAAGTTTTATGGTATAATCTCGGTAGCTGTCTTGCACTCCCGAAAAGGACAGTTTGGTAAATCAACTAAGGCAGGGGGCAAGCTATGTATCAGGTCCTGGGCAATATTCATGTTCATAGTAACTACTCTGATGGTAACGGCAATATTAAGGAAATTGCCCGTGCTGCTAAGGCTGCCGGCCTTGCTTATGTAATTATCACAGACCATAATAGTCTGGAAGGGCTTCCCGAAGAAGGCTTTATTGATGACGTGCTAGTTCTGGTGGGGAGCGAGATCAATAATACTAAACATCATTATTTGGCACTGGGCATCACAACTGAGATCCCCTCCAACGACAACGACCCTCAGCAGGTGATTGATGCTGTAAATAGACAAAACGGTCTGGGCTTTATCGCGCATCCCTTTGAGAAGGGGTCTCCGCTAGTATTTAATAACCAGAATTTTTGCTGGTCCAAATGGGAGATAAGCGGATTTACCGGTATGGAAGTATGGAACTGGTGTTCACAGTGGCGTGACGGAGTGAGAAGCCTCCCACAGGGTCTCTACTACGCCTACCTTAACCCGTACGGGCCGATTAGCGGCCCTTGTCCACAGTCGCTGGCACGCTTTGGCCAGATTTCGGCACAACGAAGGCTGGTGGCGATAGCCGGCAGCGATGCCCACGCTTGGCCAATTCGCCGCGGGCTTATCCGTCGCACCATTTTCCCTTACGAATTTCTTTTTCGCACTATTAATAACTGTTTACTTTTGGAGAGCCCCCTTTCAGACAAGTTAACAGAGGCCAAGCAGCAAGTCTATGGGGCACTTCGCGCTGGGCGCTCTTTTATCGTTAATTGCCGGGTCGCTGACCCTGCCGGTTTTCTCTTTGTCGCCGCTAATGACCATCGGGAATACCCCATCGGTCAAACCGTGCCCTTCACCGACAATGCCTTTCTGCAAATTAATTGTCCCCATGAATTTAGCGGACGAGTGCGCCACAGAATTATTCATAATGGCAAGCTTCTTGATGAAATCCCCGGCTGCAATGTGAGCATCAGGGTGACTCAGCCCGGTACATATCGCTTGGAAGTTTATATTCAGAAAAAACCTTGGCTTTTTACCAACCCGATTTATTTCCAGACAGTTTCAACGCAAGACGGAGAATGAAGCTGCAAGTGCGCATGGCAAGAGAAGAATATTTTTGCTATACTTAAAAAAAGAAGCTAACGCCGGAACTTTTGCCCTAAAAGATGGTGTCAAATTGTTAGGGGGTAAAGTTGCTGTGCTGGCAGAGGAGTTTTATCATGGAAGCTGTCACGCAGTTAATTTCTAGAGCCCAAAAAAAGGACTTAACGGCTTTTGAGCAGCTTGTAAATATTTACCAGGGGAGGGTCTATGGGCTTGCCCAAAGATTGACAGGCAATCACACAGATGCCCAGGATTTAGCGCAGGAAGCCTTTATCAGAGCTTACCGCGCCGTGGAAAATTTTCGTGGCGATGCCGATTTTGGCACTTGGCTGCACCGGATTACGGTGAATGTTTGGCTAAACAGCCAACGAAAGCAGCGCGTGGGTACTTCTTTTTCTTTGGATGAACCGTTCCGGACGGGAGAAGGCAAATTGCTGCGGGAAGTCCCTTGCTCCGAACATGACCCTGAACGTATGACTATGGATTTGCAGTTGAGTGAATTTATGCAAAAGGCTCTTGATGATTTATCCAAAGAACAAAAAGCAGTTTTGTTGTTACGCGAAGTTGAGGAACTTTCGTATGAAGAAATTGCCGTTACGCTCAACTGCTCGCTGGGTACGGTTCGTTCGCGTCTCAGCCGCGCCAAGGAAGCCTTGCGTAAGTTGGTGATGAGAAGAGCTGCTGATGCAGGTATAAATCTTAACTGCGGGGATGACGGACCTGAAGGTGGTCATACATATTCGGAAAGGAGAGTAGAAGCTCGTGAAGTGCAGAGAAGTTAAAAACTTGATGTCTGACTGGCTGGACGGCTTACTGCCTGACCGTCAAGGTGAATTTCAAGCACATTTGGACGGTTGTCTGCCTTGTTCACGTCGTGTCCTGGAGACGAAGCAAGTCATAACTGCTCTTTGTAAACTAAAACGGCCTGTTGCTCCTCCGCCACCCGAATTTTCCGCGCAGGTAATGGCCCGCTTAAGGTTGGAACAGTTAGAAACTGGGCACCGTTTTTTCCGGATCCCGTTACGCTCGTTGGCATTAGCCGCTTCCATCCTCTTTCTTGTCGGGATCAACGGCCTTGTCCTTAGCAGTTATGGCAGAGGGGGCTTAATCGGAGGCGTTCTTGCCCCTGTTACGGATAGTCCGCCTGCGGCTCAACAAGCTGTAACAGAAACTAAGAGGGAAAGCCCGCCGCTGCAGAAGCCGCCGGCCGAAGAAGGTCTTATCGAAAAGCCTGTTGGAACTGCGGATGACTTGCCGGCAGAAGTGCCTGGGGAGATCGTCCCGGCGCAGCCTGGTAGTTTGCCGGCAGCTCCTATGCTTGAGCAGTCTGCCGCAATAGCAGTTAGCGAGCTTCAAAAACAGGAGTCGACTCCTCTAAGGCGGGAGAGGCCTGAAAAATTGTCGGCGCAGCAGCGAGTTCAGCAAGGCAGTTTGTTGGATGCTGTAAAAAAACCTGCTCCTTTGACATCGACTCCTGGGGCACCTTCTCTGCAGCCTCAGCAGGTGAATTTTCAGGAACTCGTTTTGCCGGAACCACAAATTTTCATTAATCGCAGGCGATTCACGGAAAATACGGTAGTCAAAATAAATGTGCAACAACTGTCTACTGCTTCGCAAATCCTGGCTTCAGATGCCAGATTGCAGGGTGCGACGCCTATTATGGAGCAGACAATCTTTACCCATGACGGACGCTTGATTCGGATTCATCAGTTCGAAGTACCGTTTGTGCAGGCAAACCGCTTTGTCGCAGGCACAACCTCGCTTGGCAGATTGATTGCGGAAGAGCAGCATCTTGTGGATATAACAAACGATTATGCTGAGAAATTGACTTACTATGAACGATTGGCAAAGCAGCGTCTTGTCGCAAGCGGTGAAGAGGCGGAACGTTTAAATAAGGCAATAAATGAGTTGCTAAAACAAATGGTCGGCTTGGATAGAAATACCAGCACTACGCAAAATGTAACTGTCTGGCTGGAAAGTTAAGCAACTAAGCCCCTGCGAGTTAAATGCGGGGGCTTAGTTGTTATGTGGGAAGTTTGTTATATAGGAAGTCGTTTGACTTTTTTGGCTATAAGTCAGTGTATTTCTTTTCCATTGTCAGAAGTTGACGAATCCAGTATAATTATAGCGTTGTATCTAGATAAGGTGGTGTCTATTCTTGAAAAAGGGCGGAAGATACGCATTTGCACTTATTTTACTGGCAGCGTTGTCTGTGGCAACTTGGGGTTGCTCTGTTTGGCTGCGCATCTATGATAATCCTGGAATTGCAAACAGTTCCCCTCTCCCGCAGGCAAGCAATCCCAATCAGGAGAAAAATATTACCAATATCCTGCTTTTGGGTCTTGATCAGTCCCGGGCAGACACTATTATGGTGATGAGTGTCAATGAAGATGCAGGCAAGGTTTCCCTGATTTCTATTCCACGCGACGCCCGTGTAGAAATACCGGGAAGGGGTCAGGATAAGCTGAATCACGTTATGGGCTATAAAGATGGAATTATGCAAATGAAAAGCACGTTGGAGGGGCTGCTGGGCGTTCCGTTGCAGCATTATGTCTTTACCAACTTTGAAGGCTTTGCCAGCTTGGTAGATATTCTTGGTGGCGTTGAAGTGGACGTGCCTCGCCGGATGGTACATTTGTCGGTAAAAAATCCCATCAATCTTAGGGCAGGTAAGCAGCTTCTCAGTGGTGAACAGGCGCTGCAGTATGTTCGTTTTCGCAGCGATGCGGAAGGTGATTTTGGCCGAATGCGCCGGCAGCAGGAATTTCTCAAGCTGGTTTCCGCGGAACTGCTGCGCCCCAGAACATTGCTGAAACTGCCCAGATTGCTCGAAGAAGCAGCTACTCATATTCGTACTGATATGTCGCTGCAGCAGCTTTTGGCTTTTAGCCGCCGAGCCGCCAAGCTTAACTTAGAAGAAGTTGTTACAGTTACTCTCCCAGGACAGGGTATCAATATTAACTCTGTGTCATATGTGAGGCTTGACAAAGCTGTGCTGCAAGAGACGGTTCGGCGTTATCTGCTTTGGCAAGAAGACGATATCTCGCCTACATCTTCGCAGCAATAAGTGAAAAGCAGAAACTCTGTTAGTGCGGTGAAAATATTTCATAATAAATGAGCAGGAGACGGAAGATGAAAATAATTCTCTTTTTGCTCTTAGCCGTCGGTGTTTTTACCGGTGTTTATACCGCTGTGCAAAACGACGCCTCCGAATGGGGTTGGCGTGATGTGGAAATCAGCGTTGCCTTCGAAGAAGTGCGGCAGCTTGCTCGGGAAGCTAATCTTGCGCCGGCTGAAATCTTGCTTCAGCTTCGCTCTTTGGGTGTGACGGCTGTAGCTATGAGGGAAGCGGAGGTAAGACGTTATGTCTATGATGGTACTCTTACTGCAGCTACAGGCAGTCAGATAGTCCATAGCTGGCGTCTGACCGGGGGAAGCAACTCTGTGCTGCTGCCGTTGCTCGAGGGCAAGCAAATTCAGCCTAACGCTACATATCTTTTACTGGAAGATAAGGCATTGGCGGAGCGGCTTGTCCGTAAAGCGGAGCTTAAATTGCAGAAGCCTGTCCGTGTCCGTTTCGCCCGCCAGCCTCTCCTGATTGAGATAGATGAAGATTTGGACCTTGTGCTCGGTCTGCGCATCGGTCTTGACCCGGACGACGTGGCTCTTTTGCGCCAAGCCGGGCTGCGGCTGGTGCCACGGCCGGAGAATGCTTTTTTAACCAGTGAAGCTGCCGTAAGGGAGACGCTGAGTGAATTTTTTGCGCTGCCTGCAGAATCGCTTTCCGCTATCATGTTTGACGGGCCGGAAGTGACCGGCTACCCCGATCACTTGGCGGCGGCAGCAGAGGCCATCCGTGAGTCGGGACAAGCGTTGGGAATTGTAGAGTTTGCCAAGCGGCCGGCGGGGATTTCCCAACTCTCGGCCCTTGTGGGCTATCAAACAATCTTAATCCACCCGAACCAGCCGGGAAGGCCTGTGCAATCAATCGTAAATTCTGTTCAGGAACGACGTGTGCGTCTTGTTCACATTCGCCTGCCGTTAGACGAAGCTAATCCGCTGGCCGAATCGCTGGCACTGCTTGAAAGCGTGACAGAGAGTTTGTCGGCCAATGGTTATCGGGGAGCTCCCGCGCGGGCTGTCAGCTTGCCTGGCCACGAACCGCTGCAGCTCTTGCTGATGCTGCTTGGTCTGGCCGCCGCCGCCGCCCTGCTTGTCTATACTATTTCGCGCCGAGAAACATGCCTGCCTTGGTTGGTTTTTATTGCTGCTTTTGCCGCTTTAATGCTCTTGTTTCCGCTATTTTCTGTCAACGTGGCATTGCAGGTTGGCTCCGTCCTGGCAGCGTTGCTTTTTAGTATTTTGGCTGTGGTAAGTCAGCAGTTAAACAGGTTGCCTTCTCCAGCCAAAGATAATATTACAGCGCTTAGCTGGGCTTTAATTACCATGTGCCGCACGTTTTTGCTCGTGGCTGCTGGCGGCGCGCTGGTTGCAGCTCTGCCGTCCACCCCATATTTTGCCGGCGGCACTGCACTTTTCCGCGGCGTTAAACTGGTTCATGTGCTGCCGCTGGTGGTGCTTCTCCCGCTGGCAATCAGTCGGATTTATTACAGCCATGTCACAGACTGGACGCCAGCTCGACTGACGCGGGTTATCAGTGATTTCCTTTCCAGTCCGATCAAAATTATTTACTTATTGTCTCTTTTAATCTTGGTTACGGTCGGTTTTCTTTATGTTGCTCGTACCGGAAATGTCCCCGGAGTCCCTGTTCTTGCCTTAGAATTGCACCTGCGCGAGCTGCTCGACTCCTTCTTAGTCGTCCGACCCAGATTTAAGGAGTTTCTCTTTGCTTATCCTGCGGCACTGCTGGGGTTGACTCTGCTGGCAAGAGGCTCCCGTTCTGCCATGACTACTGCTTTGGTAGTAATCGGCGCCATTGCTCCTATCTCCATGGCGAATACTTTTATGCATTTCACAACGCCGACCGCCTTTTACAGCGCTCTTTTCCGCTCTTTTAACGGTCTCTGGACGGGTGTAGTCGTCGGCTTGATTCTCTACGGCATATTTATCTTCATCACCCGCGTCTGGGAAAACAAGGTGAAGATGTTATGAGAAAGGTTGTCATCTCCGGTTATTACGGCTTTAATAACGCCGGTGACGAAGCGATTCTGGAGAGCATCGTGACCACATTGCGTTCGCTGGCGGCCGAGCAGGGTGAAACATTGCAATTCACCGTCCTCTCTGCGCAGCCTGCCGCCACAGCCGCCCGCCTAGGCGTTAACGCTGTCAGCCGCACTAATTTCCTGGCTGTTGTGCGTGCAATCTTAGCTTCCCATGCCCTGATCAGCGGCGGGGGCGGTCTTTTACAGGATAGTACCGGACGCGGACTCTCCATCCTTTATTATCTTGGGCTTGTCTTGCTCGCAAACTTATTTGGTAAAAAAACCATTATATACGCTCAGGGCATCGGTCCTATCCGTAAAAAATTTAACCGGCTTCTAACCAGATTGATTGTTAACCGCGTCTCGCTTGTTTCCGTCCGCGATCAAGGCTCCCTGGATGAGTTGCTTAAGCTCGGTGTCACACGCCTGCCGCTGATTTTAACAGCCGATCCTGCCATTCTGCTGGCTCCGTCTGATCCAAACGGAAAGGCAGCCGCCTTTACCGCGACGCTGCCTGCCGGTAAGCCGGTGGTAGGAATTGCTGTTCGCTCCTGGCAAGACGAGGTAAAAACATTGCGGACAATTGCCGCCGCCGCCGATTGCATCGCCCGCGAACTTGCTGCCGTCACTGTTCTTGTACCTATGCATTATCCTGAAGATTTGGCGGCAGCGGAAAAATTGGCTTGTTTGATGAAGTCCCCGACTGTGATTCTTCAAGAGCCACTGGCCCCCGGAGAGCTTTTAGCCGTTTTCAATTCTTTTAGCTTAGTCGTGGCAATGCGTCTCCATGCCTTGATTTTTGCTGCTCTTGCCGCCGTACCACTACTGGGCATTGCTTATGACCGAAAAGTTTGCGCTTTTCTGGAGCTGCTGGGTTTGGACAGCGCCGCAGAGTTGGGAGCGCTGGAAGACGTTCAGCTGACTGCCCAAGCTTTGGAGCGCTGGCAGGGGCGTGAAAGGCTACGGTGCCATTTGTCGGAAAAAAGTTTTGCTTTTTATCAAGACGGTCTGCAATGGGCCGGCCGTGTGTTGGCATTTATCCTCAAGTAAAGGCGGAGCTGCTTATGCAGGAATTTATTCTGGACGTCCCCACCGATGTGGTTACTCTTGCCGAGGCCGTATCATGGGCACAAGAGAAGTTGAACCAGAGCGGTTCCCATTTTATTGCTTCCGTCAATCCGGAAATCTGTTTCTCAGCTCGCCGGAACAGTGCTCTGCAGAAGGCGTTGCTTGCTGCTGATTTAAAGATTCCAGACGGAGTAGGAATTGTGCTCGCCTCTCGGCTGTGCGGCGGTCAAATTCGGGAAAGGGTTACCGGTATAGATCTAATGGAGGAATTGGTGGCCTTAGCGGCTGCGGAAGGAAAGAAGATTTTTCTGCTTGGCGCCGCAGAAGGGGTGGCTGCCGCTGCTGCTGCTAAATTAAAAGAGCGCTATCCCCCATTGCTGGTAGCTGGAACCGCTCACGGCTACCTGCCGCAGGCGCAAGACGGGGAGCTTGCCGGCAGCATAGCTGCATCCGGTGCCGATTTGGTTTTTGTCGCCCTAGGCAGCCCTCGCCAAGAACTGTTTGTAGCTAAGTATGGCGCTGCTTCCGGTGCAAAAATCCTGATGGTTGTGGGAGGATCTTTCGACGTTCTCTCCGGCCGCCTAAGGAGGGCACCGCTGCTTTATCAGAGGTTGGGGCTGGAATGGTTTTTTAGGTTGGTTCAACAGCCTAAGCGCATTTTGCGCGTTTGGATTATGCCGTCTTTCTTGGCTGCCGTAACGCAGCAAAGGCTTTTTACAGGTGGCAGGAAGCACTGTTAAGTAAAGCCTGATTTTTCATTCGGAGTCATAAACTAGGGATTGTAAAATGTATATATTTGTGATAAAACCATACTGTAGGCCTAAAACAGGTTTGCATTGTTATTAGAGAAAAAAGAGAGAAAGGGCTTTATTTGCCTGAGGGGGATTAATCATGCAGCAGTATCTTTATTTTTTTGCTATCGCTTTTCTTGTTGCGCTGTTTACTACACCGCTTGTCTCGCGTCTCGCCTTCAGCATCGGCGCTCTGGACAAGCCGGGCAAGCGTAAAATTCACGATCGGATCATCCCTCGCCTGGGTGGGCCGGCAGTTTTTCTCGGTTTTCTTGCTGCCGCAGCCCTTTTGCTGGGCGACGACCAACGGGTGGCCGGGCTGATTGCTGGCGGCACAGTTATTCTGCTGCTTGGTGTGGCCGACGATATCCGTGGGATTTCGCCAAAAATAAAGCTGTTGGGTCAAACGCTGGCTGCTATTATTGTGATTATCTCCGGGATCCAGATCCAGCTTGTCAGTAATCCGTTTAATGGTTATTTCTATCTGGGTATCCTGGGTGTGCCGTTCACTATCTTCTGGATAGTTTCTGTTACCAATGCTGTCAACTTAATAGACGGCTTAGATGGCTTAGCTTCCGGCGTTTCCATTATTGCGCTCTTGACTTTTGCTTTCATCGCTCACCAAATGGGTCAGACTACCGTTTCGCTTTTGTCTATTGCTCTTGCCGGCGCAGTTTTTGGCTTTCTCCGTTATAATTTTTTTCCGGCAAAAATCTTTCTAGGTGATTCCGGCAGTATGTTTCTCGGCTTTATGATCTCGGTCTTGGCTGTTTACGGCTTGCTGAAAGGAATAACTGTCGTGGCTTTCGTTGTGCCTATCGTCGTCTTGGGCGTGCCAATTTTCGACACCTGTTTTGCCATTTTTCGTCGCTTCCGTGCACACAAGCCGATTTTCCAGGCAGATAAAAAGCATATCCACCACCGGCTGCTGAGCCGGGGGCTGACACATCGTCAGACTGTTTTGGTTATCTATGGTATTTCCGTTTTTTTTAGTATGAGTGCACTGTTAATTATGCGCACCGGGTTGTTCCTATAGCCCTGGTTATCGAAGCGGTTTTCTTTAGACGTCGGGAGACGGACTTGTGGGAATTGACAAATTGTTAGCGTCTTAGTTTGAGGGGATAAAAGATCCCCTCTGTTTTTGTGTGTGCTCAGGAATGGGGAGGAAGGATCATGAAAAATAGCTGGATTTTTGTTTTCGCCTTGTCGCTGATGATACCGGTACTTGCAGGCTGTGGGAGTAAACCGGCTGTGCCCGGGCTTCCGGCTCCAGGTTCGCCGGCAGAGCCGGAACGGGAAGTAATCAAACGTGTGGAAGCGGTAATGGTGGTAGTAGATAACTCAACTTTCGCAGCTCAAATTAGCCAGTAAACCCTTGATGTAATTAGGGAAACCGCTAATCCAATTGTTTAGTTGACACAGAATAGAAGCTTTTTCGCCTTTGGGCTTTTTATCTAAAATGGTAAG
>JAGXTL010000131.1 GCA_018333635.1 Dethiobacter sp. | reverse complement strand
TGCAGACCTGGTGTAACATGACTATACAAATCAAGTGTGGTAGCGATATTAGCATGACCGAGGCGTTCTTGCACGATTTTTGGATGCACCCCCAAACGCAGCATCAGAGTGGCCGCTGTGTGACGCATTTCATGAGGCGTAATTGCTGGCACGTTCGCTTTTAAAGCTTCTGCTTCTAATAGGCGACCGAACCAGCGCGGATCAATCGGCCCGCCGTTTTCGCCGGTAAAGACTAAGCCCATATCTTTGTTTTTCCCAATCACATCTAATTCAGAACTTTGTCTTTCTTGATGCTTTTTAAGCTTATGTATAGTAGATATAGACAGCGCTATACTGCGTTTGCCAGTTTTAGTTTTTGTCTCATGAAAGGCATTACCTTCTGATGTCGCGACGTATTGTTGGCGGATCGAGATGATGCTGTTATGCAGATCGACATCCTCCCACTTAAGACCTAGTGCCTCTCCACGGCGAAGCCCTGTGTGCAACAGCAGCCAGAACAGGCAAAAAAGACGATGCCCACCAACATTCTTGAGAAATTTGCGTGCTTCTTCCGCGCTCCAGGCCCGCACTCCGCTGTCTGGAACTCTGGGAGAGGTTACTTTTGCCATAGGGTTATTGCCTATTAACCCATCTGTAAACGCTTCGCCCAGTATGGCCTTTGCTAGTACGCGGATATGCTTTAGTGTCTTAGGAGATAACCCCCCCGGCTTGCCGTCTTTGCGTCCGCTTTGTTGTTTATTGTCAATAAGCTGTTGGATGTCCTCCCGACTTAACTCACTTATTTTGATGTCCCCGATTTCGGGAATAACGTGCTGTCTTAAAAGAGTTTTGTATTGATCAAAGGATGTTTGCCGCAATACGTTTTTTTTCCTAGCCAGCCAGGCCTCAATCCATTTTTCAAAGGTCAGGTCAGGATTTTGTTTGGGAAGTGCTTTTTGGGGCGCAGGCGGATTGTTTAATTCGTAAAGTTTGTTCTCCAAAAAAACCTGCGCCTGCGCTTTGGTTGCGGGTTTCGGCAGGCCGAGCTCCTTACGCGGGTTGTACCATTTTTGCACCCGTTTATGCGTCTCCGCATCTCGCTCAAACTCGATAACGGCATACCAGATATTCTTGCCGTCCTTGCCTTTTTTCTTGCGGACGTGTCCTCTCATTGTATATCCTCCCATGCCGCTGTGACACCAGAACAGATCGCTGAAGCCTACAGAATAATGGAAGAGACAGAGCAGTTTTTTTCAACCCTTAGTCCAGAATCGCTTTGGGATGCTTATTTAGCCGAAAATTTAGCTCAGAAACACTCCCTCCCCAGGCAAACATATGTTTTGTATAATGCAATAAGCCCTGAGCTTTCCAGTCCCACAATGTCCGAAGGCGAACTATCGGAGACAAAGCGTGAAGTGAAAGGACTGTATGATGAGATTAATGCTGATAACACTCTGTCTTCCAGCAGCATCTCAACCAGCAGCATCTCAAGCGCGTCGCTCGCATATACACGTCATTTCAGTGGACATGATGGCGTAGGTGTTGTAGGCAGAACAGCTATAGAAGCCAGCGGCGATTCAGCTCAAAACGATGCTGCTAGTGCTTTCCCAACCGACGGTTTGAGGCAAGACGCTTACAGGCATTATCTCTGGAATTTCCGCGCTGTAAGGAATGTAGCTGTGCATTTGACTCAAGACGGGCGCATTAGATCAACGCGCATATACACTACAAATCGTGAATTGGCAACAAACATTTTGAGACGTCATCCTTCCCTCAATGTTGCGAACCCTACTGCAAGTCAACTCGCTACGGCACTAAACCTTCGCAATAACTTTTTTAATCGCACGTTTGCACAATGGGATGCTCTTTTCACTGGTGACGGCGGCGAGGACTTGATGGATCTGTGGAACAATGAATGCGGCAGGCAGGATGGAGTTAATAACCCCGATGAACCTCTTCTTTTTTTTAACGTTCGTTGGAACGCTAACACTGTTATCAGGAGCAAGAGCCCCGTCGATGTGACACCAGCTAGGCGTCAAACTATTTGGGTTAATTCTTGGTACGTACCAGTAAGGTAAACCTAAAAGAGCAGAAAGGCATCGATTACTTCGGTGCTTTTCTGCAAAACTTTAGAAAGGGTGAATTTTACGCGAAATACAGCTAAGCATATCCCTTCTTGGTTTCCGCGTGATTTAATAAATCCACTTTTTTATCTGAGCGGCTGCTCATTGCTAGTTACGTGGTTGATTCTAGCTCCGTTTTCCCATGTTTATCTACAAGCCCTTTGGGTCTGGTTACCATGGAACATTTTCCTTGCGTGGCTACCGTTATTTTTCGCACTTTGTGTGTTATGGGCAAGCCATAAAAATAAGCGCGGTTTGCGTTTGTTGACATTGCCTTGTTGGTCATTATTTTTGTTTTTCTATCCCAACTCACCATATATGCTCACGAATTTGATTCACTTGAACCGCTTCCAGTTTTACAGTCACGGTCAATTCAGTGCTAATCCTGCAACGTGGTTTGTTTTCCTAATTTTAATCACGGGTGTAGCAACAGGTTGCGGGTTTGGTTTGCTTTCGCTTGTTATGCTTCAACGTCACATAAAGCAAAAGCATGGTGTTATTTGGGGTTGCTTGCTGATTACTATGGTTTCGCTGTCTTCCGGTATCGCTATATGGATCGGCCGTATTCTACGTTTTAACAGTTGGGATATTGTGTTTAGACCATTTTATCTCATTCGTAGTATAATCGCACAATTCGACTTAGATGCTTTTCTTCTGTGTATATTGTTTGCAATTATGTCTGCAGGGATGTATTTATTGTTTCGAGTATTTTTGAATGGAGTTGATGAGATGAAGAGAATATGCCCATTGCTGATTATTGTCGTTGTGACGCTGGGGCTTAGTGGTTGTTTTGGATATAAATTTGGATATAAAGAGGAAATCACATTATTTACAGATAGCACGGGGGTGCAATGGCGAGTTTTGGCAGAAGACGGGAAAGGAAACCGGTTAATCATTACTGAGCATGTTCATGGATTAGTGCAGTATA
>JAGXTL010000009.1 GCA_018333635.1 Dethiobacter sp. | reverse complement strand
CATATATAGAGACACTTATCAATGAATTATTGGAATAAAAAGGGAGCAATTCATCTCCCGCCTACGCTCTCACTAGCGTGAGCAGGGTAGCTTAGAGGCGGGAGACTTCTTGCTTAAGATTGTTAAAGAAAGCTTTCAGTGCAGCCTGTAGCAGGCTGTTCAGAAGCAAGCAGGGCGCGAAACGAGTAGGCCGGCACCGCAGGCGTATCGTGTATACGTCGAGGATGGCGGCCGCCCGAGTGACAATGCAATACGCAGCTTATCAACAGCCTGCTCTATGCTATGCTACACTAAGCTATGCCAATCTCGGCGTCAGTCAAATAACACGCCGGGTCAGACTCCCAGAAGTCTCCGCTGACGGCTTCGGCGCGGGCACGGAAGTTGCCGTTGCAAACGGCAAGCCACTTGCAGGCGCCACAACGCCCCTTAAGAAGCGGCTTCCGGTCTTTTAGTCCGGCAAGAATCGGGTTAGAGAGGTCAGTCCAGATTTCGCCGAATTTGCGCTCACGCACGTTGCCAAAAGTATGGTTTTGGGTAAACTGGTCGGCATGGACAAAACCCAAGTTATCCACTTGCCCGATGGCGATACCGGTACGGTTGCCGCCGTTGTTGCGCAGCAATTCCCATACTTTTTCGGCGCGCAGCGGATCTTCTTTCAACATGCGCAGATAGGTATAGACACCGTCGGCATGGTTGTCCACAGTAAGGATTTCTTTGTCCAAGCCTTTTCTCTCAAAATAGAGGGTTTTATCAATAATCAAATCAATGGCTGAGCGGCTCTCTTCCCTTGTGACGTCCTCTTTGATCATTTCGGAGCCGCGGCCGGAATAAACCAGGTGATAAAAACAGACGCGCGGTATCCCTTCTTCCTCAATTAATTGGAAGATATTTTCCATTTCCGCAAAGTTATGGCGGTTAATAGTAAAGCGCAAGCCAACACGCTGATTGATCTCCAGACAGTTGCGGATACCGGCAAGAGCAGCGTCAAAGGCGCCTTTCTGCTTGCGGAATTCGTCGTTTTTCGAGCCGACGCCATCTAGACTGATCCCCACATAACCAACGCCCAAGTCTTTAATTTTGCGTGCGGTAGCTTTGTCAATCAGTGTGCCGTTCGTGGAGATGGTCACACGCAGCCCCCGCTCTGTGGCATATTGGGCAAGGTCAAAAAAGTCGGAGCGAATCAGCGGCTCACCGCCGGAGAAGAGAATTACCGGACACTTAAATTCGGCTAAATCATCAATAAACTTTTTACCTTCAGCCGTGCTAAGCTCATTCTCGTATTTAACGGCATCGGATGCCATATAGCAATGAATACATTTTAAGTTGCAAGTCCGCGTGGAATTCCAGACTACCACAGGGCCGCTGCCGTGGGTGGTGCCATGGATGGCGCCGCGTGAACAATTGCTGTAGCGCAACTGGTCGCCATAGTGCGAAGCGCCGCTGAGCAATTTGGTTACACTGATCATCGCAAAACTCCCCTTCTTTATTTCAGACTTTATACTAGCTCAATACGCCCCACCTGAGAATCCCTCTTCCAGACACATCCCTCTCCCCTACTACTCCCCTCTCCCCTACTTATCCCCTCTCCTCGCGGGAGAGGGATAGGGTGAGGGCCTTTGGCTAAGGTAAGAGCCCGGCTAGGGTGAGGGCAGAAAAGCATAGCTTAAAAACAAGATGAACAATATTTGAAAGCCAGCAAGCGCATGTCCCCCTCACCCTCGCTACGCTCCACCCTCTCCCGGAGGGAGAGGGTAAGGTTGGTGCAATCCCCTCTTCCCGCTTATCCCCTCTGCCCCTACTATTCCCCTCTCCCCTGCTACTCCCCTCTCCTCGCGGGAGAGGGATAGGGTGAGGGCCTTTGGCTAAGGTAAGAGCCCGGCTAGGGTGAGGGCAGAAAAGCATAGCTTAAAAACAAGATGAACAATAT
>JAGXTL010000045.1 GCA_018333635.1 Dethiobacter sp. | reverse complement strand
GATGATAATTTACTTCACCAAATAATATAGCCTAATCTACCGCCATTGTACAGACGGGATTAGGCTAATGTCGGAGAATATCTGATTTTTTGCCGCCACCAACTGTGACGTAAATGGCTGGTTTTGCAGACAAATTGCTCGGCTGAAAACAGCAGGGATAATGCCTCTGTTTGTCGAAGTGTGCTTGCATATAAAAAGCTGAGGTGCATAGCGGTGCTGAAATTTAAGCTTATTCTGCGGAGCAAGAGATGACTCTTCCCAACGTATCTTAGAGAATGGATACATCTGGAGAGCTTGCCCCGGCTCGCCAGCTACGTTGTTGATCAGTTGGATTTGTCGAATGCTTCCAGGTATCTCAATGGCGCTCCAAAGCTGACCCTTTTTGACACTTGAATTTCGACCACTAGAAGATGAATTGACTCTTCTATTACATCGACTTCGTAGTTCCGCATAACCTCCCGAGGCCATAACATCTTCAACGGTTTCCGAGCCAACCCAGTTCGTTGTTTTTCTTTCAGGCGGTAGGATTCGCCTTCGACGTTGATGACCATTTATTTCGTTACATAGATGGCGAATTATTTTCGTTTTTATTAGCGAAGGAGGATAAAATGCAACAATGGGAAGAAGAATGAGGAAGATGTATAGCAAATATATTAAAAAGATTTTGGATATTATCTGCGCAATTGCCTTACTTCCTATTATAGGAATCATTGTTGCTAGTGCCGGACTGCTTATTTGGTTAGAAGACCGTGGGCCGATATTTTACAACAGCAAGCGTATAGGGAAAAGTGGGAAGATTTTTCTTATGTATAAACTTCGCACTATGAAGGTCAACGCACCGGACGTTCGAAACGAAGATGGATCGACATTTAACTCTTGCACAGACTTTCGTATTACTAATTTTGGTAAATTATTAAGAAAGACAAGCATTGACGAGTTGCCTCAGATTTTAAACGTTATCAAGGGAGATATGAGTTTTATCGGGCCTAGACCAGATCTCCCAGAACACTTAGCTTGTTATAATGAAACAGAGAAACATAAATTGAATGTACTCCCAGGTATTACAGGTTATAATCAGGCATATTTTAGAAATTCTGTTCAATGGAAGAATCGTCTTCAGAATGATGTTTTTTATGTGGAGAACATGTCAATTTGGCTTGATTTAAGGATTCTAAGTCAAACTATGATTCAATGTGTTGTTCAGAAAAATATTTACATGTCAGAGAATAATCATGAGGTTGCGCATGAGTAGTGAATTTTTTATTGGCTCACATCAGTGCGATTGCAGTACTTGGGATACCAATTACTTTGGTATAAAATGTGGGAGGATTGTATTAAATGGGACTCTAAACAGTAATGATCTGCGGGATATAGCAGAATGGGTACAAGCGGTCGACTTCGTTACGATTTACAATATTGCAAACGACCCATTAAATAATCTTATGTTATGCCAATCGCAGTTGAGACCGTTCTTGGCTGATGTTAATATTAAGTTCTGCCGGTTTTTAGCTAAACTAGATGCAGACCAACAGTTTAGCCGTTTTTTCATATCAATCGAATCCATGTCCGAACTGGATGAAGGAATCGTTTCAGTAGCGACTACATGCTTTACTCATTCTCGTTTCTATAATGACCCTAACATCCCAGTGGAGAAAGCTCGAGGGGTATATGCACACTGGGTAAGCACTGCATTTAATAGATCCGATCGCTTCTTTGTTAAAGCAAAGATTAATGGTATGACAATGGGGTTTATACTGTTTACTTTGAACAAATCGGAATCGACATGTGTAGTGGAACTCATTGGAGTAAACCCTCAAGCAAGTGGTCTGGGTATAGGTTCAACCCTTCTTAATCAGTTAGCGTTACATACTAGAGGAATTGGCATTACTAAGATTAAAGTGGGTACACAAGCAAACAACACCAAGGCTGTCCGATTTTACGAGCAAAATGGATTTTCGTATGATGGGTGCACTTCTGTATTCCATGTGTGGGCGAAGAATATAATGGACCCATATTGTCACCATCAGAGGTGTTAGACACCCTGAGCCGCCATTCTTGGACAGATACGTCAGTTTGTTGTAGATAAAGATAGTGTGGACCGTACCCGATTTGATGGACAGTGTAAACCCGTGGTACACTGAACATTAGAAAGGGGAAGAGGAAATGGTAAAACAATATAGTGCGGAGTTCAAGTTGGAAGCCGTGAGGCGGATTGAGAGAACCGGCGAGCCGGTATCCAGAGTAGCAGCGGAGTTGGGTGTCAACGAAAACACCCTGCATGGCTGGTTGAAAAGATACCGGGATAAGCCAAACATGCCGTTTCCCGGCAGTGGGAAGCTAAGTCCGGATGATGAGCAGGTTAAGAAAATGGAGCGTCAGATACGCGAACTCCGTGAGGAGAACGAGATTCTAAAAAAGGCGGCAGCCTACTTCGCAAAGAATCAGAAGTAGAAAGATTCAAATTTATCAGGGCAAACCGCCATATCTACCGGGTAGCGAAGCTATGCAAGGTTCTGATTGTATCCAGGAGCGGTTACTACGCATGGGATAAACGCCCGCAAAGCAAACGAGAGCAAGAGGATGAAGCCATTACAACAGAGATCAAAAAGATCCATGAAAAGAGCCGTAGGGCCTATGGCAGCAGGAAGATTACTGAGGCAATCCGCCGGAAGAAACTCGTCAACCACAAGCGCATTGAGCGGCTGATGAGGCAGGCTGGTATCCGCTCGAAGGTGGCAAAAAAGTTTAAGGCGACCACCAATTCGAAGCATAGCCTTCCGGTGGCGGAGAATGTGCTGAACCGGGAATTCAAGGCGGATCGGCCAAATCAGAAAATGGTGAGCGATATCACGTATCTTTGGACCGATGAAGGCTGGCTTTATGTGGCTGGCGTGATGGATTTATTCGGCCAAAAAATTGTAGGATTATCGATGAGTGAAAGAATGACCAAGGATTTAGTTATAAGTGCCCTGGAAAGCGCATGGCTGCATGGTGGGCGTCCCAGCGGTGTCCTGATTCATTCAGATCGTGGCAGTCAATATTGCTCTAAAGACTACCAAGCCTTACTGAAGCGTTACGAATTTACCTGCAGCATGTCACGCAAAGGGAATTGTTGGGATAATTCCCCGATGGAGACCTTTTGGGGAAAGATGAAATACGAATGGCTTCATGAATATCGCTTCAAAACTCGCGATGAGGCTCGCGCTGCCGTCTTCGAATATGTACAAATATTTTATAACCGAAATCGGCTGCATGAATCTAACGGTTACCTTACGCCGGATGAATACTATCATACTGGCAGTCAAAAGGCGGCGTAGCCGGGAAGAAGTC
>JAGXTL010000079.1 GCA_018333635.1 Dethiobacter sp. | reverse complement strand
TCTAACCAGCCGGCCTAGCGAACTGTAAAGGAGTTTGCCTCCGTAGCCGTAGTTAGGGCAGCGACCGATTTTGTATCCCTCGCACCGGGAGTAGACGTAATCCCGTGTTTCTTTGAGAGGCAGGATATCCCGGTGCAGGTATACTTGTAGTAAAATATCCGTAAATCTATAGGAAAAGTATGCTATATGTCAGCATTATATTAAGCACAGCCAACTATGTCAAGTAGTAAATTCTCTTTTTATATTACATCGGGAAATTAACCCGGGAACTTAGAACCCAGACAGAGAAAACCAGCCCTCGTAGTTCGTGGGCTGGTTGGCAATCATTTAAATTTATGCTGCGACACGAAAGCCGGTGGCGGCTCGGTTCATTGTTGATTATTATTGACATATGTTAATTATGGTTGTAAACTGAAAGAAACAGGCGGGGGTGTGAATGTTTATGGCTTCGGGAGAAGGACTTGTTACGGCTCAGGAATTGGCCGAATCTTTAAGCCTTTCGGTAGATACCATTTGGAGATATACCAGGGAAAAGAGAATCCCTTATGTGGAAATCGGCAAAAAGCAGTACCGGTATAATAAACGGGAGGTGCTTTCGGCCTTGTCCGGAGAAGCTTTGGCAAAGGAAGGTTCCGCTCCCTATCAGGTCAACAAGAAGCTGACATACGACGATTATGCCAAGCTTTCGGAGGAGCCCGGTTTCCGGTATGAGCTTATAGACGGGGTGCTTTTGCGGGAGCCATCCCCGTCCTTTCACCACCAGCGGGTTTCCCGGCGGTTATTGCGGATACTGGAGGATTATATCAGCAAGACGGACCCAAAGGGCGAGATCTTCGATGCTCCGCTTGACTTGGCTTTAACCGAGCATAGCGTAGTGCAGCCTGATTTATTATACTTGCCCGGCAGCCGGCCGGCCCAAAATGATCCGATCGATGTTGTCCCGGAGTTGGTGGTGGAAGTTATTTCCCCTTCCACCGGCAGAAAGGACAGGGTCCTGAAACTGAACATTTATCAGGCAGCGGGAGTTCTTCACTATTGGATTATAGACCCGGAAGAATGCTTTATTGAGGCTTATGAATTGCGGGCCGGGCACTATGTATCGATGGTCAGAGCCGATTCGGGCGCTTTCTCCCATCCGGGCTTCCCGGGGCTTGCCTTTGATATTGAAATGCTGTTTAGCAGACCTGGCTGATAAGAGAGCTATCAGCCAGATACTGGCAGAGCTTGGGTGCCGGGTGAATTGTCAGTTGAAAGGCCGCTTTCGTTTATAGTTTTCCTTTTTCGCGGGCAATATTTAGCATCTGTTCCTTTTTGTCTTGAGGGGGGATATAAATCTCCCGGCGTCTGGCAAGGTGCATCGCACCTTTTTTGCAGCCGGGAATACATGCGCCGCAACCAAGGCAGCGGCTAGTATTCAGTTCGGCACGGCCGCCGTTTGCCGTTTTTAAGATTTTAAGGGCGTGAACATGGCATCTTTGCACACAAATGCCGCATCCTGTGCATGTGTCCGGATTAATTTGCGCTATATAATTGCTTGGGTGAACGGAAACGGTGTCATGTTCATTGATTGCGCGCAACAACCCGCAGCAACAGCCGCAGCAGTGGCAGAGATAGGCCGGACGCTTCTGCACATTGTCCGCCAGGTGGACAAGGCCCAGTTCTTCCGTTTTTTCCAATACCCGCAATAATTCATCGGTTGAAGCCGGCCGGGCAAAGCCGCGCCTGACCAGCCATTCAGAGGCGCTTCCCAGTGACATGCAGACATCGTCAATCGGCGCTTCGCAGGCTGCGCCGCGATGCCAGGCCTGGTGGCGGCAGTAACACATAGTCAGAGAACCGCCGCCCGCCTCGCGGATCATTTCAGACGCTTTTTCGTAGGGCAGAACTTCTGTTTCAACGTCAGCGGGCATCAGGCTTTCATACGCCCAGGTATGAAACATTTTAGTCTCACCGCCGAAAAATTCCTTCACAACACCTTCTTCGTGGTGATACTGTTCAAACAGCTCCGCCAGATCTTTTAAGGGCAGCTTTGACGTTGCGCGCATGAATGTATATTCAAAAAAACCGACCACAAGCGGACTTAGTATGTAGTAGGTTGTGTCACCGCGGGGGATGTCGATCACCAGCCCTTTGTCTGCCATGTCATTCAGGCGGCCGACCACTTCCTCTTCCGCCATCCCCGTCAAATGCGCCAGCTTGTCGGCAGTGTTGAAGCCGGGGGGGAAGCGGCTGCCGATCAGGGCTTCCTGTTCAGTGTACATAATGGAAAGAATCTGCATCAGTGTTTCACTCAGGGGGGCTCCGACCGGGTTTTTATCCAGGCGTCCGGCCAGCGCTTTCAAAACCTTTTCCTTCTCAATGCCAAGGTGACCCATATGTAAGCTCCTTTCGTCTTGCATTGCTGCTCTCTAGGTTATTCTGTCAATAGTTGCATATTCCTTTATTTGACGGCGGCAAGTTTACAGTCATTCAGGTTGACGGAGGCTTGGTGCTTTAATCTCACTGTACAGAGGCAGTTAGGCGGTCAAGTCAGGTGCTAAATTAAAAGAAGCTGCTTTTACGCAGCTTCTTTCAACTACCGTTTGTGTTTATCCAAGATTCTCTGTTCTGGTTATTTTACCAGTAAAGAAATCTATAAAATACATAATATGTTTTTCATTTTGGATGGTATAAACGGGAAGAACCCTTGCTTCTTTTTGGGGGTCTATTGTTGCAGATTAAAAGCTGTCAGTAATTGACTCAGCTCTTCTGCAGAAAGTTGATTGCGCAAAATGTCCAGCGCCTGTCGAGCTTCCTCGATGGTAACACCATCAGCAGCAAATTCACTTATCTGAGCGAGAGGCTCCAAACCAATTTTTCCGAGTAGGGGCAAAATGGCCACTAATTCGGTAATCCCGCTTACTCCCTCTTGGGGCAAAACCTGTAAAGGCTCCGCAACATTTTCCAACGCCGGCCGCAAAACACTGCTTACTGTTGCTAAATGTTGTTGCAAATTTCCTATTTTTAAAACAGTCACCTTTTCAATAAGCCGCCGGACAAGTTGCTCATCGTATGCGGTTATGGCGGTGGGTTGCTCCCCAAGGAAAGTGCTCATGTCGTCAATCCTTTTGCGAAGTTCATCCCGTCCAGCGCTTTCCACCTGAAGCCTTTTGCTTCTGTTCGCGCAGACTATAAATCTCATCTGCGACATCCTCTATCTTTATTGGGTTTTTCTTTGCCCAATGCTACCGACAAGTTTCCCGCCCTTGACAATTGTCTGTATTTTTATGTTTCAAAACTTTAGTAGTCTTTTTCGTTTTCAGTAACAGAAAATAGCCTAGCACAGACCCTATAGTGCCCAATATGACATCATCTATATCTGCAACCCCTCTAAATGATAAGAACTGAGCGCCCTCTATTATTAGACAAAACAGTGCGGAATATAAAACTATCTTTCTTGCTTTATTAATTTTATTAAAATAAAGTGGCAACAAGAAACCAAATGGAATAAAGGCAACTGTTATTCCTATCGTATTATTAAACCAAACATTAAAATTAAGATTGGTTGCGTTGAACAAAAAGTGCGATATGCTAGAAAAAGGAACCATATTTACTGGCCTGGCAGAAAATATACCGTGAAATGGCCTGTAAAAAAAATTTAGAAAGATAAAAATCAAATAAATGGCAGTGCAAATGAAGATAATCGTTCTAATAGTATGATTATAAGGAGAAAAGACACTATAAAAGCTATTACTAAGTTTTTTTCTATCTCCAAATGTTTTAATCGTCATACTAACAGAATCTTTCTCAGAAAAACCTTCTTCCAGATATCGTTCTTTTAGAAGGGTTAAATGATCTAGTAGTTCATCGGCTAAGTCTTTTCTTTCAGCTTGGTCTATTTCCAGACCACAAACTATCGCTTTAACATACAATCTTAACTCATCCATATTAGTCCCTCTGTGCAATTAACAATAAGTTTATGAACTTTGCTCCACTCAACTAGCTTCTTTTTGAGTTCCGTATTTCCAGCATCGGTAATCTGATAATATTTTCTTCGACCACCACCTTTGGTGTCTCCCCAAAAAGAAATAAGCAAATTTTGTTGTTCTAATCTTTTTAAAGCAGGATATAAAGTTCCTTCACTCATCTCGTACAGGTTACTACTTCTTTTTTTTAAATTTTGAACCACTTCATAGCCATACATTTCTTTTGTAGCCAATAATGACAGTAGTAATATATCTATACTACCTTTCATCATTTCTTTATTCATTATCTCACCCCTTACTTTTTTTGCATACTCGATTACTCTTAACTTAATAAACATGTTGATTGAATACATTGTAACACGATGTACTATGCAATACAATGATAATCTGGTTCTATTACAAAAAATAAACAGGCAAAAAAAGGGGGGAGCCCTAAATGCCTGTTTATTTTTTGCGTTAGCAATTATTTACCAAACTCGTCCATTTCCGTCTAGGGTTAATCCATCGTTACCCCTCCATGCTACGAAATAGTAAACCCCTTGAGGCAAACCACTCCAGGCCCATGTCTGAGTAAAAAGCTCGTCATAAGTTGCAGTTCCCCTAAGAACATCCCCACCTTGCCACCATGGACGTTTTTGGTAAAGGGAGATATTATACTTTCCACTATCACTAACTAACATTTCTACAATTTGTGCATAAGAACGAATATGCACAGCACTATTCGTAACATTAAAATCTCTTGACTGTATTGACACTTTAAATCTCATAGTCTCAACTTTCGCAGCTCAAATTAGCCAGTAAACCCTTGATGTAATTAGGGAAACCGCTAATCCAATTGTTTAGTTGACACAGAATAGAAGCTTTTTCGCCTTTGGGCTTTTTATCTAAAATGGTAAG
>JAGXTL010000013.1 GCA_018333635.1 Dethiobacter sp. | reverse complement strand
TCTCGAATACTTTGATTTGATGAACCCACCGTCACCATTTAGTGGGCCTCATCAGTTTTCATGTGAAAAATGTGAGGGTATAATGTCACCCAAAAAGTAAGCACGCCCGCAGGCGTGCCTTTTTTATGCAGCCCGGCAAAAGCAGTGAAATATACTCACTGGGCACGTGGTTTGTCATTCCTGTTCGTCCCGATCTCGATGGTTCTTATGATTCTGCTATTATGACAACCTATATCATCACGGATGACCCGTATCATTTGCAGAGGATACAACAGAAGTCAACCGAGCTTGGATTGTTTACTTTTGAGTTCAGGAGCTTTACGGAACAGATGGGATGGATACAAGAAGAGATTGATCTTCAGACCAAGATTATGGGTCTAATGTTTTCGGTTGTACTCATATTCAGCATGATTGGCCTCATCTCCAACCTTGTGCAGTTTATTAATACCCACATAAAAGAATTTGCCATTCACATGCTTTGCGGAGGCCAGGTATCATCAATCATCCGCCGGATTCTAACACAAATCATCTTAATGCTCATCCTGGCCAATGTGATTGTGTTTGCAATCCATGGAGCCAGTTCCATAACCCTTGCGACCATCGCCTTTGGTTTAGTGATTGGATCGCTCATTGTGATTTACCCGGCAATAAAACTGTCGGCAATGGGAATAAATGAACTGCTTAGAAGGAGTGAGTAACATGAGTATGATTAAAGTGGATAATCTTGTAAAAACATATGGTAGCGGCGAAGCAGAAGTAAAAGCGCTGCAAGGCGTGTCACTGACAATAGAAAAAGGTGAAATGATTGCGATCATGGGTGCTTCCGGGTCAGGAAAGTCAACACTTTTGAATATCCTGGGGCTTTTGGATAAACCCACCGATGGCTAGTATTATCTTAATTCTCGGCCCATTATGACATTTAATTCAAAAGAAATGGCGGTGCTTCGCAATCAGAGTTTTGGCTTTATTGTACAGGACTTTGCTCTGGTAGACCGTTATAATGTCTACCGTAATGTGATGATCCCCCTTACTTATTCCAAAAAGCCGATCTATTCTAAGAAAAGTAAAATCGAGGATGTACTGTCCCAATTGGGAATTTTAGATAAAATAAATGTCTTGGCTTTAAAACTTTCTGGCGGTCAACGACAGCGAGTGGCTATCGCCAGAGCAATTGTCAATGATCCGGACATTATCTTGGCCGACGAGCCTACAGGCGCATTGGACAGCAAAACCGGCAATGAAGTCATGAGTATTTTTAAGAAGCTAAACAATGCGGGAAAAACTATCATCATTGTAACCCATAATTCTGATGTAGCATCTTCCTGTCACCGAATAATTGAGATTCGAGACGGAAAAATTGCTTAATTATTTGGAGAAACTGAGAAAATCCTTAATCTGCACCCCTTTAAAAATAGATGCACACCCCCTCCCTATATAGTCTGGAGCGACACCGCAAGGCCACGGAGCGGGTTGCCGAACTTGAGAGGCTGAAGCGTGAGCGCCAGAACAAGTCGTTAGTTCTTGACAACTTTATACGAAACAGGCTTGAGGGCTGCATTTTCGATGCCTTTTTGTAATTCACAGTTTTATGGCTGCACATCTCTTTTTGAACTGTAAAATCGTTCCAAAATTAGGATTGACGTGAGGGGAGTGGTGTTATATAATCGCCAAAAAGGAAATTTCTACCATATTTAGTCGGGATAAGGATTATGCAATGTCAACAATTTCAAGTCGTTTTTTACAGATGTAGTGCAGCTAATTTAAGTGAGGGATTTAAGAAGGATAACATGCTATTAATTGCCAATGAAATCTTATGGAGGTGTTTTATGAAAAGGTTTATCAGTACGATCACCGCCTGTTTTCTTATCCTCATCTTGCCTTCAACGACTATGGCTCTGCCTCACTATGGCACGTTTCCGTTTTGGTACTCAGACTCAACCAGTATTGGACGCTTTGAGAGCACCAATAACACGGTAGGCTTTGCCATAGAGTCCGGAGCTGCTATGACCGCCGAAAACTTGATCGCCTACACAGATCATGCGCTCTTCACTGCCTGGCCCCTTCGCAACTATACATACACGGGTACGGATTACAACAGTGCACGGCTAAAAGTGGCTGTTATAACCCGGGGTACGGCCAATAATTTAGGCTTACCGTCAAATGCTGTGGGCGTAAACGGGTGGGTTGGCCATTACATTAGTGCTACCGGGTCTTATGGTGGCATAACCAGGGCCATTTTTACAATTCCTTGTTATCAAACATTCTTAGTCTGGGATTCGATCACCAGAAATTTCAGTACTAACCAATGGCGCAATGTTTCGTCGCATGAACACGGGCATGGCATTGGTTACGCTGGGCATAATTCCAACTCAACGCAATTGATGTTCCACCAGATGAACAGTGCGACGACAGCTCAACT